>NZ_LZLL01000578.1:0-6830 GCF_001669335.1 Mycobacterium sp. 1245852.3
GCATGGACATCAGAGCAACAGCGCGCAGACGCCCTCGGCATCTGGAACGTCCACTACAACTACCACCGGCCTCACAGAGCATCAAACGGCCAGCCACCGACATCGAAGCTCACCACGGGAGTTACCAATGCCATGGCCTCATACACCTAGCCACGGTGGAGGTGTCGTTCGATCTCGGCCCGATCATGTTCTATTTCGTCCATCAGTCCAGGCCGAGGGGACCGGCGGCTTGAGCCGTTGGGGGAATCGGGCTCGGTGAACAGCCTGTGATGGTGAGTTTTGTCGGTGTCGTTCCGTAAGACACGATTCGATCAACGCGCGCGGCCGACTGAAGCTGATGCGCGCCTGACCGTTGGCAACGGCCCGTTCGAAATAGCCGCCGATGCTGCGGGACCCGGCGGGACGAAATTCTGAAATTGCATCGCCCTGGCGAATCAACAATAGTCGAACGCGTATCGCCGAAAACGCGTGCATTGCGGGCGGTTCGGGTTGTCGGCGTCGTCCAGACTGCTTCGGCGCAGCAGTCGGAAAACCCACACCGGTAACCGATGAACTATTGCTTACCTACCGGCGTGGGCAGGTGAACTTCAACTCAAACGGCTTGGACAGCGTCCCGGTGCCAGAAGGACCTGGGCCGACGGCGGTTCCGGCGATCCGGTATGTCTGACCGCTCTTGGTGACCGCCGGCGCACTCGTGTGATCCGTCTTGTCCCAACCGAACGGCACACCATCGAAAGAGCCTAGGACAAGGCTGTCCAACGTGGGGTTCTCACCGGCGGTGGTCGTCACAGCGATCCCGTCTTGATCGGTGCCGACGTTGGCCACCATCCAGTTAGCAGCTGAACGGCGGCAATCAATCTCGCGTCCTACGATCAGGATCCCCTGTGGTGGAAGGCCAATCCGCCGCGAGGTGTGGCCTACTGCTGGTTGGTTTGACGCGGCCCAGGCCAGGCCCGGTGTGCTTGGCAGCCCATCAACACCGCGAGGCCACCGGTACCGATTAGGCCTAGCGTCGTGCCGTGGGTGCCCGCATTCAGCACGAACAGGGCCAGGTTTAGCACCGTCATCACTGTGTAGATCGCGCGGGCGTACAGCAGCTTCGTCGTTTACCCGCGGGTTCTCCCCGTCGCCAACATGTCTGGCATTCAACATAGTGACCATCCGGTGTGGGTGTGGCAGGAATCGCTCGCGGTTGGAGGTGGTCGCCGACATCCCGGCCGCGGCCGGCGCGTGCCGGCGTTGCGCCGAACTCGTCGCAGCCCACCTGATCCTCTCGCAACATGGTCGCAATCGTTCCGGTCGGGCGCATCCGCGACGACCATAGGTAGCGCTGTTGATATGCCGTGACGTAACTGCGCTGGTGCCACAGGACCGCGGCGCGGCGGTTAGCCGCTGGCGTCGCACGGCGTTGGTAGCATCGACGTGGAAGGGCAGGCCAAGAGGGGCCGGCCCGCGTTCTCCGGAGGGGAGAAGGAATCATAAAGTTGAATGGGCGGGTGTGTTGCCCGCCTCTGTCTGCGTCCAGGAGGACAACATCGACGAGCCGCCGTACCTGTGGTCGGACTTGATCGCTCGTCGCAACGCGTTGAGTCTGCGGGTCGAGGACCTCGTGCCGGTGCTGCGTGTCGATCTGCGCAAGTACCGCTCGCGGGAGACCGGCGCCTTGGAGGTCGGTCCGGAGCTCGTCGACGAGTTGATTGCAATGGAGGAGTTCGTCGCCGGGGAGACCGCGCGGATCATCGCCGCGGCGCCGGCCCAAGGCACCGTGGTGCTGACGGCTGTGGTCGACCAGGCGGAATTCGAAGACGCCCATCCCGGCGCGCGCACTCTGCGGGATCTGGTGGCGTATCCGCTGTCGCTGCAGCACGTGGCTGTGGGCCGGGCTGCGGGGCAGTTGAGCCGGCAGGGCCGCGTCGTCGAGGTGTACCGCGGGGAGCAGCGCGGTGACCTCACCGTGCGCCGACTGGCGGCCGGCCTGCTCAAGGACGAAACCGCTCGGCTGCTCGGTGTCGATGCGAAGCGTTACGCCAAGTTCGAGCGCAGCACCGCGCCGCCGCCGGCAGGGCTGGTTGCCGAACTGCAGGCCGTCGATGACTTCATCGCCGCCAGCGCCGAGCAGCTCGCCGTCGCCGAGGTCGACGGCGTGAGCGTGGTGCTGATGTTCGACGACCAGGACGTGTTCGAGAGGGCCTATCCACAGGCCCGAACCAAGCGCGACGGCACTGTCTATCCGCGACGCGTGCATCGGGTCGCCGCCGCGCGCCGGGCACACGAACTCGAGGTGGCCGGCCAGTCGGCGCGCATCGCTGTCGCGCAGGGCTGATCCAAAGGAAGGGCGTCGTGAGCGAGCGTCTCATTGCGCCGGCCGGGCATCAACAATCATCGAGCGGACCGGCACATGTTGGCACCACCGACCTGCGCCACTGGCTCGACGCGATGATGCCGCGACTACGAGCAGACTGCGGAATTTGTCATGCGACGCCAATCAATTAGTGCTGGCCTTTCGCCTAGTCCCATGATGTCCCGGCCGTGCCCTCTACTCCCTCTCCACACGAAACTGAGATCACCCCAACAAGACTGAGCACAAAGGAGTTCAAGATGACTGCAGCGCTCGACCCTGGACGCCCGTTCACGGGAAACGAGCGCGAATTATTGGAGAACACCCTGGAACTGAACCGCGACGAGCTTGTCCGCGCAGTCGAGCAGCTCTCTGACGTCCAGGCCCGCCAGAAGCTGGTGCCTTCGCTGACGACGCCGATTTCATTGATCAAGCATTGTGCTGCAGCTGAACGCATCTGGTTCCAGCGGACCCTCGCAGGCATGAATGTGGAGGACTGCGACGGCTACGCTGCCACCGGTGGCGACCCCAGCTTCCACGTCGCCGATGACGAAACCTTGGCCGATGTGCTCGCCGAGTACGCGGCTGCACGAGCACGATCCAACGAAATTGCCGCGCGACACACACTGGACGACACTGCCGAGCATCGTCTGGTGGGCACGGTAAGCCTACGATTCATCTACCTGGGAATGATCGCCGAGCTTGCCCGGCATGCTGGTCACGCCGACATCCTCGCCGAGCAGATACAGGCATCCACCATTCCCTAGTCACCACGGTGAAGGTTCGGCGGCACCTCCACGACATTGATTTGGACTGGCTAACTGTACTCGGCGTGCGTGCGGATCTGCTCGGGCTTCCGGGCCAGAGCACGGACCTACCACCACCCCACCCGGCACGGGGATGCGCTCCTCCAGTTGCTAGCGACACCCGTGCAATCCGCTGCGCCCCCACCCGGCACGGGTGTGGGGTGGGGATGCTAACGCGTTGTGCTGTAGCGATGTTCGCCGCTCGTCGTTGTCCCGTCGTCGGTGGACGGGGGCCATCGACAACTTGTCGGTGGGTGCCGGTAGTGTCCTGTGATGTGAGGACGGGCCATCAGGGCCAGTCCGCTTTTCCCAGGAGGGGATTCGGCTATGACCGATTTGGACACGACCGTCACGGTGATTGACGCTGCGGCCCGCGCTCAGGTGCCGGTGCTGTTGTGGAGTGATCCCGGCATGGGCAAGAGTTCGGTGGTGCGGGCGTTGGCCGCTGCCGATGGCGTGCCAGTGGAGACGGTGATCGGATCGCAGCGCGAGCCGGTTGACATTGCGGGGTGGCCGGTAGTCACCGATGGGACGGTGCAGACGCTCGCGTTGCCGGATTGGGCGCAGACCCTGATTGAGGCACGCGGTGGCTACTTGCTGTTGGACGAGATCAGCACGTGCTCGGCTTCGGTACAGGCCGCGATGCTCACGGTGGCATTGGAGCGCATGGTGGGTCGGACCAAGCTGCCAGATGAAGTGCGGATTGTGGCGGCTGCTAATCCGCCTGATCGGAGCGCGGGCGGTGTTGATTTGACGCCGCCGATGGCGAATCGGTTCCTGCACATCGACTTTGAGCCAACCGCCGAGGAATGGCTGACCGGTATGCGGTCCTCGTTCGCCACCTTGCCCGCTTCGCGCGGCATTGCCGCCGACGAATTGCGTCGCGCCGATGAAGTCGGGGCGGTGTGTGCGTTCGTGGAGGCCCGCCCCGCGCTGCTGCACCAGTACCCCGACACCGATGAGGCTGCTGGGCGGGCATGGCCGTCGCGGCGGTCCTGGGAGGCAATGGCGCGAGTGCTGGCGCATCTGCGCCGCGACGACACCGCCGCTATCAGCGCGGTCGCGCTCGGACTGGTCGGTGACGGTGCGGGCAGTGAGTTCATGGAATGGCGGGCCAGCATGGACCTGCCTGCCGTTGCGGACGTGATCGCAGACCCCAGCATCGTCGCGTGGGGCACGGCTCGTCCCGATCAGGTGTGGGCGGTGCTTTCCGGTGTGGTGGCGTGGGCGTCGGGCAAGGGCACTAAGGATGCGTGGATGACGGCATGGGGGCCGTTGGTGGAGGCGGCAACCCACGGCGCTCCCGATGTGGCGGGGGCAGCGGCGCGTGCCTTGAGTGTGGCGATGCCTCCGGGCGCGAAGCCGCCTGCGGCGGCGCGGAAGTTCAAGGACGTGATGATCGCGGCGGGCCTTGACGTGGGGAGTGCGGCGTGAGTGAGGTCAGGGCGCTCTCCGCCGAGGAATGGCGGCGGCTGCGGTTGGCGCGGATGGCCGCGGTGGAGGCGATGCCGTATTTCGCGCGGGCACTGTTCGCGCTGTCGCCGGTGGCTTCGCCAGGGCTGGGCACGTTTGCGGTGGACCGACACTGGCGTCTTTATGTCGATCCACTGATGCTGGGCACCGAGGAAGGGTGGAGCATTCCGCTGGCCGGTGCGGTGCTGCTGCATGAGGTTGGGCACGTGTTGCGCGACCATGGAGGCCGCGCCGACACGGTGGATTCGCCGGTGGACCGCACCATGTGGAATGTTGCCGCCGACGCGGAAATCAACGACGATCTGATCGCGGCCGGTGTGGGATTGCCCGCCGGTGTGGTCACCCCTGCCGGGATCGGTTGCGAGGACGGGCACGCCGCCGAGGTCTACTACCGGCATTTGGTGCCCCCCGGTACGCCCCGCAGCGACGACGAGGCTGGTGGCGATGAGGACGATGGCTATGGCTGCGGATCGGGTGCCGGGGATGCCCCAGTGCCGGGCGAACTGCCTGCCGCTGCCGACTTGGGCAGCGGCAAGGGGCTATCCACGGCTGCCGCCGATCTGGTGAAGGTCGCGGTGGCCCGCGCAGTGCAGCAAGAGTTGGCGCGCGGCGGTGTCGGTCGCGGCACGATACCTGCGGGGTTGGCCCGTTGGGCGGCTGCCCAACTTGCCCCGGCTGTGGTGCCGTGGCCCAAGGTGCTGCGCGCTGCGGTGCGCCGTGCCGTCGAGGACCAGGCGGGCCAGGTGCACCACTCCTGGCGGCGTTCCAACCGGCGCGCACCCCAGGGTGTGTTGCTACCCACGCTGCGGGCACCGAAGATCACCGTCGATCTGATTATCGACACGTCAGGGTCGATGGGAGCCGACGATCTGGCTGCGGCGCTGTCGGAAACACGGGCGGTGTTGCGGCGTACCGGGGCCACAGTGCGTGTGCTGTGCTGTGATGCGGCGGCCAGCGCGCCGCGCGTGGTGCGGTCGATCAATGACGTGACGCTGACCGGGGGCGGGGGCACCGATCTGCGGGTCGGTATCGATGCCGCGTTGTCCGCGCGGCCAGCGGGCAACGTGATCGTGGTGTTCACCGATGGCGGCACACCCTGGCCCGCGCGACGGCTGCCGGTGCCGCTGATCGTGGCCCTGATTGGCGTACATGCCGCCGACACCACGCCCGCGTGGGCCAAGACGGTGCGCGTGACTCCCGCAGCGGCGGTGGCAGCGTGAGCGGGCGGGCCGGGGCAGCCGACTTCGCGCAGTGGGCCGACACGGTGCTGGCTGGCACGGGGTGGACTACAGCCACGGTGCGGGAGGCTGCCCAGCGGGGTCGCGCCGACCTGGCGACGGCGGCGCTGGCGGATGGGTTTGCCGCCGCCGCACGCGGTTTGGCTGATGCCAGTGAGTGCCGAGACGGTGCGGCGTGAGCGCCGCTCTATTCGACCTCGCGCTGCGGGTCGCCGCACGCGACGCCGGTGGGCCGGTGCCGCGCCTGCTGCACAACCCTGCCCCGGCGCGGGACGTGAAGGTCGCCGTGGCGGCGCGGCGCACCGGGCCGGTGGTGCATGTGCAGGCCGTGGGGGCCGATGGCCGCACCCACAGCGGCACCGGAGCCGATGGGCTGGCCGCGCTCGCCCGCGCTGCCGGAAGCGGTGGTGGTGACCTCGGCGGCGGGGCAACTGCCTTGGTCGATACGCCTGCCACGCTGCGAGCGCTGGACGGGTTGGCGCGCAGCTACGCCGACCCGGCGCGCTGCGCCGGCATAGACGTGGCGGCGGGATCGGCGTTGGCCGGATGGTGGGTGGAGCGGGCCGCGCATCCCGGCACGTCGGCGGTGACCGACGTGCTCAGCACCAGCCGCGCCCGGTTCATGCTGGGTGTGGCTCCTGGCGCCGATCATGCAGGTGCGTGGCGGGCGGCGCTGTCGGTGCCCAACGGCGTTGGTGGGCTGCACGCCTGGCACCGCGCGGTGACCGGTGGTGTGCTGCTGCCGGGGTTGGACGCGGTGCGCGAGGACGACGACTGGCAGTTGGAGGCCGTGCAGGACGCGGTGCGTGAGCAACGCAGTTGGGATCGGGTCGAGACGCTGCACCTGGCGGCGGCGCGGCTGACGAGCCGTTGTGATGCCGCCGATCTGTATGAGGCAGCGTTGCTGGGCGATCCGCTATGGCGGGCGCGGGGAGTGCACAACGGGTTCGTCTGCCACGGCGAGACTGTCATCGG
>NZ_LZLL01000579.1:0-13951 GCF_001669335.1 Mycobacterium sp. 1245852.3
TGAACCTGGCCGCCGTGCTGGTCACCGGCACGCTGGTGACGGCCGCCGGCCCGCACGCCGGTGATCGCAGCCCCACCCGCACGGTGCCGCGGCTCAAAGTCGAGGTCGACACCCTGGTGCACCTGCACTCGTCGCTGCTGATCGCCTACCTGGCCCTGTTGGTGGGGCTGGGCTTCGGGCTGCTGGCCGTGCGCGCCGCCCGGGCCGTGCTGGTGCGGCTCGCCGTGCTGCTCGCGCTGGTGTTCGCCCAGGCCGCCGTCGGCACCGCGCAGTACTACACCGGAGTCCCCGCCGTGCTGGTCGCCCTGCACGTGGCCGGGGCCGCGGCCTGCACCGCGGCCACCGCGGCGCTATGGGCGGCCATGCGAGAGCGGGCCCAGCCCGAGCCGCTCGCAGGCTGACTGCACCGCGACGGCGAACTGACGCTGGGCGATCTCGCGGGCCGCGGGGTCCAGCCGACGCCACCCCAGCGACGGCGCGACCAGATCCAGCGCCGCCACCCGGTCGCCGGCAAGGTCCACGCGCGCAACGAGCAGCTCCCGCGTGCTCACCCCGACGCGCCGCGCGGCCGACGTCAGCGCGGCGTGGCCCAGATCCCACGATTCGAACTCCGGCTCCACCGGCCAGGCGTGCGACCGTTCGCCGCCCACGAAGATCAACGACGCCCGCGCGACGGGCTGGTCGCGCTGCGTCGGCACGCCGTCGTCCTCGAGGTCGCGCAGATACCGCTCATCGAGGTTCCAAGCGATGGCGCCGGGCGGGTTGAGCAGGTGGCGGACTCGTCGGGTCCACGCCAGGAATTCGTCGCGTCGATCCCGGGCGTCCGCGCCGGCGCGCAATATCACCAGATCTGCGCTGGCGGTTTCCGGGTCGTCCCAAGGCAGCCAGCGCGCGTGCAGACCGCGTCGCCGCAGCGCCGCCACCAGACCGGCGTCGCCGGCCGCGCCGTCACCGGACCCCGCCAGCACGATGCGGGGATGGAAGACGTCCGGGCGAGCGAGCTTCATGCCCGGGCATGATAAGCGGATGCACGCAATCGAAGTCAGCGAGACCGGCGGCCCCGAGGTGCTGCGCTACGTCGATACGCCCCAGCCGGCCCCCGGGCCCGGCGAGGTGCTGATCAAGGCCGAGGCCATCGGCGTCAACTACATCGACACCTATTTCCGCTCCGGGCAGTACCCGCGCGAGTTGCCGTTCGTCCTCGGCTCGGAGCTGGCCGGAACCATCGAAGCCCTCGGCGACGGCGTCGACGGGTTGCGCGTCGGCGACCGCGTGGTCAGCGCCGCGGCGTCCGGTGGGTATGCCGAATATGCTACGGCCCCAGCGCATTTGACCGCCGAGGTGCCCGATGGCGTGACCGCCGACGTGGCGGCCTCGGCCCTGCTGAAGGGCCTGACCGCGCACTACCTGCTCAAGTCGGTGTATCCGGTGCAGGCGGGCGACACGGTGCTGGTGCACGCCGGCGCGGGCGGCGTCGGCCTGATCCTGACGCAGTGGGCCAAGCTGCTCGGGGCGCGGGTGATCACCACGGTCTCGACGCCGGAGAAGGAGCGGCTGTCCCGGCGGGCGGGCGCCGACGAGGTGCTCCCCTATCCCGAGGACGCAGCGGCGTTCGGCGAGCGGATCCGCTCGCTGACCGACGGCGCCGGGGTGGCCGCGGTGTACGACGGCGTGGGCGCGAGCACCTTCGACGCGAGCCTGGCCAGCCTGGCCGTCCGGGGCACGCTGGCGTTGTTCGGCGCGGCCAGCGGACCCGTTCCACCGTTCGACCCGCAGCGCCTCAACGCCGCCGGCTCGGTGTTGTTGACCCGGCCATCGCTGGCGCACTTCGTGCGCACCGGCCAGGAATTCAGTTGGCGCGCAGAGGAATTGTTCGCCGCGATCGCCGGCGGCGACATCACCGTCGAGGTCGGCGGGCGCTATCCGCTGGCCGAAGCGGCGCGCGCCCACCAGGACCTGCAGGGCCGCAAGACGGCGGGCTCGATCGTGCTGCTGCCCTAGATGATTCGAGCCGCTACGCGTGCGGGCAGAAGATTCCCAGAAGCTGCTGGCAATTGTCTCTATTGATGAGGCCCGGCGGCGGTGGTGGTGGCGGTGCCGGCGGGTTGTCGCCGTCCCAGATGTTTTGGGCGACATTGCCCTGTCCGAACCAGACGTAATAGTAGGTGTGGCAGACGTTGTTGTCCCAGACGACGGGGTTGGTGACATGGTTGCCGGTCGGCGGCAACGGTTGCCCGGGGCACCAGCGGCACGGCCCCTGGGGGTGGTCGTTGGGACAGCCGGGCCACGCGTCCAGCGGGATCGGCCCGGGCTGGGCTTCGGCGATACCCGTGGTGATGCCCATGTCGCAGAAGGACAGGCCGGCCGAAAGCAGCGTTCCGGCGACCAACGTCCTGACGATGCGGTTAGTTGCCATGCCTGAAGTGTGATCCCGTGGACCGGCTACCGATCCCAGATAAGAAATCAGTTCTCGAATTCGCCGGGTGCTGCGGTCACGGCACCGAGGCGACGCGAGTCGACGACCGGCTCAGAACAGGTGCGGCAGCCCGATGGCCGAGTCGATGGCGAGCGCGCAGAACACCACCGCCAAGTAGTTGTTCGACTGCAGGAACAACCGCAGCGGCCGGACCGGCTCGCCGGCGCGGACCCCGGCGTAGAGCTGGTGGGCCATCGCCAGGAACCACACCCCGGCCACCAGGGCGACCGCGGCGTACAGCCAGCCGGTCGCCAGCGCCAGCGCCAGCGTGGCCAGCACCGTCAGCCAGGTGTAGATCAGGATCTGCTTGGTCACCTGACGCTCGGTCGCCACGGCCGGCAGCATCGGCACGCCCGCCGCCTTGTAGTCGTCCTTGTAGCGCATCGCCAGCGCCCAGGTGTGCGGCGGCGTCCAGAAGAAGATGATCGCGAACATCACCAGCGCGGGCCAGCCGATGGTGCCCGTGACGGCAGACCAGCCGATCATCACCGGCATGCAGCCGGCGGCGCCGCCCCACACCACGTTCTGCGAGGTGCGGCGCTTGAGCAGCAGGGTGTAGACGAACACGTAGAACGCGATCGTGGCCAGGGCCAGCAGCCCGGACAACAGGTTGCTGGTCCACCACAGCCAAAAGAACGACGCCACCGTCAGCACCAGGCCGAGCACCAGCGCGTTGCGCGTGGGCACCGCGGCGCGCGCGAGCGGCCGGCGGGCCGTGCGCTTCATCACCTTGTCGATGTCGGCGTCGGCCACGCAGTTCAGCGTGTTGGCACCACCGGCGGCCAGCATCCCGCCGATCAGCGTGTTGACGATCAGCAGCGGGTTCACCGTGCCGCGCTGGGCCAGCAGCATGGCCGGGATCGCGGTGACGAGCAGCAGTTCGATGACCCGCGGCTTGGTCAGCGCCAGATAAGCCAGCACCGTGCCGTGTATCCGGCTTGGCAATCGGCTCGGCGCGACGCGCCCGCGAACGCTCACGCAATTACTCCTTGGGGTCGCAGCGGCGCGCAGCATCTACTACACACGATGGTAGACCGCGGTGTGGCGATGGCCCGCCCGCGGGTCGGTTCCCGCAGACTTTTCCCAGATTCGCGAACTGAATGTCAGGCACTTTCGACGGGCGCGTAATTTTCACACCTGCCGGCGGTGGGTACCCGAAATCCTGCGCTGCAAGAGCCGGCCCTCCCGCACTAGGGTGGGATTCATCAGCTCGATGACCCAAGGACTGAGTCTGTGACGACACTCGAAGAGATCTCCACGCTGACCCAACCGCACCTTCCCGACGACTGGTCCGAGCTCGACTCGGCCGCCGTCGACACCATCCGGGTGCTGGCCGCCGACGCGGTGCAAAAGGTCGGCAACGGCCATCCCGGGACGGCGATGAGCCTGGCGCCGCTGGCATACACCCTGTTTCAGCGGGCGATGGTCCACGATCCCAGCGACACCTACTGGCTGGGCCGCGACCGGTTCGTCCTGTCCTGCGGGCACAGCAGCCTGACGCTGTACCTGCAGCTGTACCTGGGCGGTTTTGGGCTGGAGCTGTCCGACATCGAATCGCTGCGCACCTGGGGGTCGAAGACCCCCGGGCATCCGGAATTCCGGCACACCAAGGGCGTGGAGATCACCACCGGACCACTGGGCCAGGGCCTGGCCTCGGCGGTGGGCATGGCGATGGCCGCGCGCTATGAGCGCGGGCTGTTCGATCCGGACGCCGCCCCGGGCACCAGCCCGTTCGACCACTTCATCTACGTGATCGCCTCCGACGGCGACATCGAAGAGGGCGTCACCTCGGAGGCCTCGTCGCTGGCGGCCGTCCAGCAGCTGGGCAACCTGATCGTCTTCTACGACCACAACGAGATCTCCATCGAGGACGACACCAACATCGCCCTGTGCGAGGACACCGCCGCGCGGTACCGCGCCTACGGCTGGCACGTGCAGGAGATCGAGGGCGGCGAAAACGTCGTCGCGATCGAGGAGGCCATCGCCAACGCGAAGGCGGCCACCGACCGGCCGTCGTTCATCTCGCTGCGCACCATCATCGGCTACCCCGCGCCCAAGCTGATGAACACCGGCAAGGCGCACGGCGCGGCACTGGGCGACGAGGAAGTCGCCGCCGTCAAGGAGATCCTCGGCTTCGACCCGGACAAGAAGTTCGAGGTGCGCGACGAGGTGCTCGCCCACACCCGCAAGCTGGTGGACCGCGGCAAGGAAGCCCACGAGAAGTGGCAGGCCGATTTCGACGCCTGGGCGCAGGCACAACCCGAACGCAAGGCGCTGCTGGACCGGTTGACCGCCGAGGAGCTGCCCGACGGCTGGGACGCCGACCTGCCGCGCTGGGAACCCGGCTCCGACCCGATCGCCACCCGCAAGGCCTCCAACGAAGTTCTCAACGCGCTCGGGCCGAAGCTGCCGGAGCTGTGGGGTGGTTCGGCCGACCTGGCGGGTAGCAACAACACCACCATCAAGGGCGCCGATTCCTTTGGGCCGCCGTCCATTTCGACCAAGGACTACACGGCGCACTGGTACGGCCGGACGTTGCACTTCGGTGTGCGCGAGCACGCGATGGGCGCCATCCTGTCCGGCATCGTCCTGCATGGACCCACCCGCGCCTACGGCGGCACCTTCCTGCAGTTCTCCGACTACATGCGGCCCGCGGTGCGGCTGGCCTCGTTGATGGACATCGACACGATCTACGTGTGGACCCACGACTCGATCGGCCTTGGCGAGGACGGCCCGACCCATCAGCCGATCGAGCACCTCGCGGCGCTGCGCGCCATCCCGAACCTCTCGGTGGTGCGCCCGGCCGACGCCAACGAGACGGCCTACGCCTGGCGCACGGTCCTGGCCCGCGGCAACGGCAGCGGCCCCGTCGGGCTGATGCTGACGCGCCAGAATGTGCCGGTGCTGGAGGGCACCAGCGCCGAGGGCGTCGCCCGGGGCGGCTATGTTCTAGGCTCGGACGGCGAGGAGCCCGGCCAAGAGCCAGACGTGGTGCTGATCGCGACCGGCTCGGAGGTCCAGCTCGCCGTTGATGCGCAGAAGTTGTTGGCGGACAAGGACATTGTGGCGCGGGTGGTCTCCATGCCGTGCGTCGAATGGTTCGAGTCCCAGCCGGAGGACTACCGCGACAGCGTGCTGCCGCCGACCGTATCGGCGCGGGTGGCCGTCGAGGCCGGGGTGGCCCAGTCCTGGCACAAGCTCGTCGGCGACACCGGCAGGATCGTCTCGATCGAACACTATGGCGAGTCCGCCGATTACAAAACGTTGTTCCGGGAATTCGGTTTCACCGCAGAAGCCGTCGCGGCCGCCGCGGAACAGGTAGTGGACAACTGAGAAAGGGCCTTTCAAATGACTCAGAACCCCAACCTCGCGGCGCTGTCCGCCGCGGGTGTATCCGTCTGGCTGGATGACTTGTCCCGACAGCGGCTGCAGTCGGGCAACCTGCAGGAGCTGATCGACACGAAAAGCGTTGTCGGCGTGACCACCAACCCGTCGATCTTCCAGAAGGCGCTCGCCGAGGGCGATGCGTACGAAGGCCAGATCGCCGAGTTGGCCGAGCGTGGCGCCGATGTGGACGCGACCATCCGCACCGTCACCACCGACGACGTGCGCAATGCGTGCGACGTGCTCAAGCGGGAGTGGGAGGCTTCCGACGGCGTCGACGGACGGGTGTCCATCGAGGTCGACCCTCGGCTGGCCGCCGAGACCGACAAGACCGTCGCCCAGGCCGTCGAGTTGTGGAAGATCGTCGACCGGCCCAACCTGTTCATCAAGATTCCGGCGACCAAGGCCGGCATTCCGGCGATCACCGCCGTTCTCGCGGAAGGCATTTCGGTCAACGTCACGTTGATCTTCTCCGTCGAGCGGCACCGCCAGGTGATGGACGCCTACCTGGCCGGCCTGGAGAAGGCCCGCGAGGCGGGCCACGACATCTCCAAGATCCATTCCGTCGCATCGTTTTTCGTGTCCCGGGTGGACACCGAGGTGGACAAGCGGCTGGAGAAGATCGGGTCCGACGACGCCAAGGCGCTGCTGGGCAAGGCCGGGGTGGCCAACGCGCGCCTGGCCTACGCGGCCTACCAGGAGGTGTTCGAGGGCGGCGATCGCTTCGAGTCGCTCAAGGCCGACGGCGCCCGGGTGCAGCGTCCGCTGTGGGCGTCCACCGGTGTGAAGAACCCCGACTACTCCGACACCCTCTACGTCACCGAGCTGGTGGCGCCCAACACGGTGAACACTATGCCGGAGAAGACGATTGACGCCGTCGCCGACCACGGTGAGATCAAGGGCGACACCGTCACCGGCACCGCCGGGGACGCCCAGGCGGTGTTCGACAAGCTGGACCAGATCGGCATCGATTTGACCGACGTCTTCAAGGTGCTCGAGAACGAGGGCGTGGAGAAGTTCGTGGATTCCTGGACCGAGCTGCTGGAAGAAACTCAGAAGCAGCTGGGTTCCGCCTCCAAATGAGCCCAGCCCGCACCGCGCAACAATGGCATAACCCGTTACGGGACAAGCGCGACAAGCGGCTCCCGCGGATCGCGGGGCCGTGCGGGATGGTGATCTTCGGCGTCACCGGCGACCTGGCCCGCAAGAAGGTCATGCCGGCCATCTACGACCTGGCCAATCGCGGTCTGCTGCCGCCCAGCTTCTCGCTGGTGGGCTTCGCCCGCCGGGATTGGAGCACCCAGGATTTCGGCAAGGTGGTGCACGAGGCCGTCAAGGAACACTGCCGCACGCCGTTCCGCCAGGAGAACTGGGACCGGCTGGCCGAGGGATTCCGTTTTGTCCCGGGCGCTTTCGACGACGACGAGGCGTTCGGCCGGCTGGCCGAGACCCTGGACAAGCTGGACGCCGAGCGCGGCACGGGCGGCAACCACGCCTTCTATCTGGCCATCCCGCCGAATTCCTTCCCGATGGTGTGTGAACAACTACACAAGTCCGGCCTGGCGCGCCCGCAGGGCGAGCGGTGGAGTCGGGTGGTCATCGAGAAACCGTTCGGCCACGATCTGGAGAGTGCCCAGGCCCTGAACAAAACCGTCAACAGTGTGTTCCCGGAGGAGTCGGTGTTCCGGATCGACCACTACCTGGGCAAGGAGACGGTCCGCAACATCCTGGCGCTGCGGTTCGCCAATCAGTTGTTCGACCCGATCTGGAACGCGCACTACGTCGACCACGTGCAGATCACCATGGCCGAGGACATCGGACTGGGCGGCCGGGCCGGCTATTACGACGGCATCGGCGCCGCGCGCGACGTCATTCAGAACCACCTGATGCAGCTGCTGGCGCTGACCGCGATGGAGGAGCCGGTCAGCTTCAGCCCCTCGGCGCTGCAGGCCGAGAAGATCAAAGTGCTCTCGGCCACCCACCTCGCCGAGCCCCTCGATGAGACGACCAGCCGCGGTCAGTACGCCGCCGGCTGGCAGGGCGGCGAGAAGGTGGTCGGGCTGCTCGACGAGGAAGGGTTCGCCAAGGACTCGACCACCGAGACGTTCGCCGCCATCACGCTCGAGGTGGACACCCGCCGCTGGGCGGGGGTGCCCTTCTACCTGCGTACCGGAAAACGCCTGGGCCGCAGGGTGACCGAGATCGCCCTGGTCTTCAAGCGGGCGCCGCACCTGCCGTTCGATGCCACCATGACCGACGAGCTGGGCACCAACGCCATGGTGATCCGGGTACAGCCCGACGAGGGCGTCACGCTGCGGTTCGGCTCCAAGGTGCCGGGCACCGCGATGGAGGTCCGCGACGTCAACATGGACTTCTCCTACGGTTCGGCGTTCGCCGAGGAGTCGCCGGAGGCCTACGAACAGTTGATCCTCGATGTGCTGCTCGGCGAGCCGTCCCTGTTTCCGGTGAACGAAGAGGTCGAATTGGCTTGGGACATACTCGATCCCGTGCTCAACAATTGGGCGGCGGACGGTAAGCCCGAACCGTACGAGTCGGGCACCTGGGGTCCGGACTCGGCGTTCGAGATGCTGCGGCGCACCGGCCGGGAATGGCGGCGCCCGTGATCATTGATATGGAAGACACCACCACCACGGCGGTCAACAAGAGGCTCGACGAACTGCGGGAAAGGGTCGGGGCCGTGGCGATGGGCCGGGTGCTGACGCTGATCATCGCGCCGGACAGCGAGGATATCCTCGAAGAGTCGCTGCAGGCGGCCAACGACGCCAGCCATGAGCACCCCAGCCGGATCATCGTGACGATGCGGGGCAATCCGTATGCGGACAAGCCGCGCCTGGATGCCCAGCTGCGCGCCGGCGGGGACACCGGCGCCAGCGAAGTCGTGGTGTTGCGGCTGTCCGGTGCGCTGTCCGGCCACGCCGCCAGCGTGGTCACGCCGTTCCTGCTGCCCGACATCCCGGTGGTGGTGTGGTGGCCCGACGTCGCGCCGACGGTACCCGCGCAAGACCCGTTGGGGCGGTTGGCGATTCGTCGCATCACCGACGCGACCAACGGGGTGGACCCGTTGGCGGCCATCAAGAGCCGGCTGCCCGGATACACCGCGGGTGACACCGACCTGGCCTGGGCGCGGATCACCTACTGGCGTGCGCTGCTCACCTCGGCGGTCGACCTGGCGCCGCACGAACCGATCGAGTCGGCGCTGGTGTCCGGTCTGGCGACCGAGCCCGCCCTGGACGTGCTGGCCGGGTGGCTGGCCAGCCGGATCGACGGCCCGGTGCGCCGGGCGGTCGGCGAACTCAAGATCGAACTGGAGCGCAAGAGCGAAACCATCGTCTTGAGCCGGCCGCAGGAAGGAAGGACGGCCACGTTGAGCCGGACGTCGCGACCGGACGCCCTACTCCCCTTGGCGCGCAGGGAAACCGGCGAGTGCCTCGCCGAAGACCTGCGGCGGCTGGACGCCGACGAGGTTTACCAATCAGCGCTCGAAGGGATCGAGAAAGTGCAATACGTGTGAGCACCAGCATCGAGATTTTCCCGGATAGCAAGACGATGGTCGAGGCCGCCGCCGCGCGGCTGACCGACACCATCGCGAACGCCGTTGCGGCCCGCGGCCGGGCGCTCATCGTGCTCACCGGCGGCGGCAACGGCATCGGGCTGCTGCAGTCGCTGGCCGGACGCGAGATCGACTGGTCAAAGGTGCATCTGTTCTGGGGCGACGAACGCTACGTCCCCGAGGACGACGACGAGCGCAACGACAAGCAGGCGCGGGCGGCGCTGCTCTCCCAGGTCGACATCCCGTCGAGCCAGGTGCACCCGATGCCGGCCAGCGACGGGGAATTCGGCAGCGATCTGGCCGCGGCGGCGCTGGCCTACGAGCAGTTGCTGGCCGCCAACGCCGAACCCGGCGAGCCGGTTCCGAACTTCGACGTGCACCTGCTGGGCATGGGACCCGAAGGCCACATCAACTCCCTGTTCCCCGACACCCCGGCCGTGCTCGAAACCACCCGGATGGTGGTGTCGGTCGACGACTCGCCCAAGCCGCCGCCGCAACGAATCACGTTGACGCTGCCCGCCATTGCGCGTTCTCGCGAAGTCTGGCTGCTGGTGTCCGGCGGCGGCAAGGCCGACGCGGTGGCCGCCGCCATCGGCGGCGCGGCACCGGTTTCGGTGCCGGCCGCCGGGGCGGTCGGGCTGGACACCACGCTGTGGCTGCTCGACGAGGACGCCGCGGCGAAGCTGCCGTCGGACACGTCCGCAGTCACGCGACACCAGGCGTGAGCTGGGCCGGTCGCTAAGAGACGGGGCATCCGTCCAGCCGCAGCGACAGTTCTGTCGACGCTCGGCTCAGCTGCACCGGAAAGTCTTGTGTGTCACCGTTACTCGCGACGACGAGGGTATGGCTGCCGGCGACCGGGCCGACGAGGTGGTAGTAGCCGTCGGCGCTTGACCGTCCGTGCGCGACCTGGCGACCGGCGTCGTCGACCAGCGTGAGTTCGGCGTCGGCAAGCGGCGCGGCGTCGACGCCACGCAGATGGCCGTACAGCACATTGCCCTCGGCCGACTCGACGATTTCCTCAGCGGCCTCGTCGTTTTCGTGTGCGGAGGGCACGTGGGCCCTGGCCACCAGGCCGTGCGCGGTGGCGAGCACCGGCAGGCCGAGGAACACCGCGCCTCCCGCAAGGTAGAACAGCGCCGCCTGACCGTAGTGAGCGGCCACGATTCCACCGAGCCACGGCGCGAGGCCGGCGCCGATGAACCGCACGAAGCTGTACGCCGCGGAGGCCGTGGGCCGCGGCACCGGCGATACCTGCATGACCGTGCTGGTGACCAGCGTGTTGTTCATTCCGATGAAGGCGCCGCTGGCTATCACGCAAGCGATCACCACGGGCGGGCGGGCGATCCACACTCCAATCGCCACCAAGTCCAGCGACATCAAGAACAGCGTCAGGTAGAGCGAGCGGGCGGTACCGAAGCGTCGCTGCGCCCACGGCGCGCAGAAGACCGCGAACACCGCGACGAGCAGGCCCCAGCCGAAAAACACCAAGCCCAGTTCGTGTATGCCGATCTTCATTGGATACGGCGAATAGCTCATGACGATGAAGAAGCCCGAGTTGTACAGCAGGGCGGCGACCGCGATGGTCGAAAGACCGCGATTGCGTAGCGCGTTGATCGGGTCCGCGATCCGCGCCCGCTCGGCCGGCAGTGGAGCCGGCGCAACCAACGTGAGCACGCAGATGAGGGCGACTCCCATGAGCGCGGCTACCCCGAAAAACGGCCCACGCCAACTGATCCCGCCAAGTGCGGCGCCCACCATCGGCCCCATCGCGATGCCGACACCCAGCGCGGCCTCATAGAGCACGATCGCGCCCGCGAAGCCACCGCTGGCCGCCCCCACGATGACCGCCAGCGAGGTGGCAATGAACAGCGCGTTGCCCAGACCCCACCCGGCCCGAAAACCTATGATTCCGTTCACTCCACCGGCGGCTCCGGCAAGGGCACTGAACACCACGATGATGACCAGTCCGACGACAAGCGTCAGCTTGGCGCCGATCCTGGAGGACACCCAGCCGGTGATCAGCATCGCCACCGCGGTGACCAGCAGGTAGCTGGTGAACAACAGCGAAATCTGCTCGGGTGTCGCGTGCAGCCGGCTCGCCATCGTCGGCAAGATCGGATCCACCAGACCGATGCCCATGAACGAGATCACACACGCGAAGGCAACGGCCCACACCGATCTCGGCTGACGCAGAAAGCCAGGCCCCCCGCGGGTTTTCGTCAACGCCATCCTCCTTCACGCCAGACGCGGGCAGAGATTTCGACAGGGAAATTAGATAGGAACCCTATCAAAATGGGAATGGTGACGCCTGCCACACCGGCTCGGCGCAGGGGTAATAATGACGGTCATGGCAGACAGAACCGCGCGCGGGGGGCAAGAGCGAAGCCGGATCAAGACGCTCACCCAGGCCGCGTTGAACGCCGACAAGACCGTGGAGCAGGTCGAAGACGTCCTCGACGGGTTGAGCATCACCATGAAGGAGCTGAGCAGTTCCCTGTCGGCCCTCAACGCCACGGTGGAACGCCTGGAAGCCGGCCTGGATCACCTGGACGGCACGATGACCAGCCTGGACGATCTGGCCAAGCGGCTGATCGTGCTGGTCGAGCCGGTGGAGGCCATCGTGGCGCGGGTCGACGACATGGTGCGGGTGGGCGAGACCATGATGTCTCCCCTGGCGATCACCGAGCACGCGGTGCGAGGTCTGGTGGACCGGCTGCGCAACCGGACCGTGCAGTAGGCGCCCGGCGGGACCTTCGATGGCCACGTTGCTGCTGCACCATTCCGCGTTCGCGGACCATCGGACCGCGCCCGGCCATCCGGAGCGACCGGACCGCTACCGCGCGGTGGCGGCGGCGCTGAGCCGGCCACAATTCGACACGCTGATGCGTGCGGAGGCCGAGCCGGCCGACCTCGCGACGACGCGCTATGTGCACTCCAATCGCTACGTGGACGCGTTGGAAGCCGCGCGGCCCGAAGACGGTTACGTCTACCTTGACGGCGGCGACACCATGATGGAGCCCTCGACCTGGGAGACGGCGCTGCGCGGGGTCGGCGCCACGCTGCAGGCCGTGGACGCGGTGCTGGCCGGTGACGCGCAGAACGCGTTCGTCGCGTGCCGGCCACCGGGCCACCACGCCGAGACCGAGCGCGCCATGGGTTTCTGCCTGTTCAACAACATCAGCATCGGCGCGCGGCACGCGCAGCGCAAACACGGGCTGACGCGCGTCGCCATCGTCGATTTCGACGTCCACCACGGCAACGGCACCCAGCAGATCTTCTACTCCGACCCCAGCGTGCTCTACGCGTCCACGCATCAGATGCCGCTGTTCCCCGGCACCGGTGCGATGCGAGAAACCGGGGTGGGCAACATCTTCAACGCGCCCCTTGCACCCGGTGACGGCGGGACCGAGCTGCGCGCGGCCTTCGAGGATCGGATACTGCCTGCGCTGCAAGGATTTTCGCCCGAGCTGATCATCGTGTCCGCCGGTTTCGACGCCCACGAACGCGATCCGCTCGGCTCGCTGACCATGACGGCCGACGACTTCGCCTGGGTCACCCGGGAATTGATGGCCTCGGCCGAAAGGCTGTGCGACGGGCGCCTGGTGGCGGTGCTCGAGGGCGGTTATGACCTGCAGGGCCTCACCGATTCGGTCATCGCGCACGTCGGCGAGCTGCTGAAGGGCTGAACCGACTCGCCCTCAGCGTCGATGCTCAGCGCGGGAAGTAGCGGCTGTCGTTGTCGACCGAATCGAAGATGTCCAGCGCGTGCTGGAATGGCCCCGACGTGATCCGCTGGTCGGTGGCATAGGAGTGGTCGAGCTGGAACACGACGCACAGCAGCAGACCCAGCAGCACCGCGACCGTGCTGGACACCACGACGTGACCGACGGTGCTGCCCAGCCGCAGGAAACCCGTAAACGCAACCAGCACAACCGCGCCGAAGATCAACCCCGCCCACATCAGGGGCGGGATCCGTGGCTTGGTGCCGACGATGCGTTCGTTGCGGTCGGAGGCCAATTCGCTCAACTGGTTGAGGAATTGCTGATTGATCGGCTTCGCCGCGACGTTGGGTTGCTGGCGGCCGACCGTGCGATACATCCGGGTGATCGCGGCGCGCGCGCCGTCGTTGCGCTGCTTGTTCCACTCCGGGCCGGCCACCGCGCCCGCGTATTTGCGTAACAGCTCCTGGATCTCGGTTCGCTCCGGTTCGGGCATGGCGACGGTTTGCCGGTACATCGTCGTCAGGGCCGACGCCTCAGCGGAGACGACGACCTGAGTGGACGAAAAGTGTTCCCAGGTGGCCACCACGGTGAACCCCAGCAGGGCGCCGTAGATGAAGCCGACGACGGTGAGGAACGAGGCGATCGCCGGATTGTGTTCCTTGCCGTTTCGCCGGCTCGGCAGGATGCGATTGCCCAGCCAGATGGAAGCCACCGCGATGGCGATCGCCACCGCCACGACCGAGGCCAGAAAGAGCCACAGGGGTAGTCCGGATCCGCTCACTGGTCTCCTCGGTC
>NZ_LZLL01000580.1:0-1586 GCF_001669335.1 Mycobacterium sp. 1245852.3
GCCGCACCAACTCGGCCTGTAGCCCTGAGTGCAACAGGGAGATGACCGAGGCCTCGAACTCCGCGAAATCCTCTGGCCCATAGGCCCACATCGCGGCGAGCAGGCTGCCGCCACTGATCCCCGACACCACCCGCACGTGGCGCAGCAGGTCACGATCGGCCAACGCCCGAAGGCACCCCAACCCAAATGCAGTGGCTCGAAACCCGCCACCGGACAACGCCAATCCGATCCTGGGCGCAGCGCTCACGACCCCAGCCCCAGTACTCGGCGCCACCACGACGGCGCCGCATGCTCACCGGCCCACGGAGGTTGATAAAACCCCCCGGGCAGGCCCCCATCGACCACCAGGGTCCTGACCTGGCCGATGGTCGCCGGCCCGTTGACCTGATCGTCACGGTCCACCACACGTACGTACACGTTGGGCACCTGGCCGTCCCCACGCCACCGTTCCCAGGTCGATTCATCGCCGCCTAGGATCAGCATCAACGCGCGTCGGCCGGTTCCCGACGGCGACACAATCCAGCCCATGCCCGCTTCATCGGTGGGGCTGGGCCGCGCCGGTCCGTAGGGGTGGGTGTGCCACATCCCCACGAACCCCACACGATTGATCGAGCGGTTACGGTGGTGCTCGACGAGTTCCTGGGTGCCTTGGGTGCCGTGCGCGAAAAGCAGTGCCGACAACGCACTGTCAGGGGACGGTCCGGCCGCGGTGTCGATGTAGACGCAGCCCACCGCCTCATCGAACGAGCCCAGCAGCATCCCGCCGGTCTCGATCCGTACGCCTCGGGTACGCGCCCCACGGCGCGTCTCGGCCCGCATCTCGGCCAGCGCGGCCGCAGCGATTCGCACCTCGTACCGGCCGTCGGTGATCACGTGATCGTTCGGCCAACGCCACCAACGCTGCCCGGCACCGGCAGTGTCGGTGCCGGGCAGCGCGATCGCGACCGCCGCCATCGGCTCCTCACGTGCGAGATCGGCCAGTTCGCTGATCGCCGCCCAGAACACGCTCGAGGCCAGTGCGTTGGTTTGTATCGCCGAGCCGGTGAACGTCGGCGAGGAACACCCGGGCTCGGGCACGAACATCTCGGTGCGTGGCGGATCGGGGAAGAAGTCCTCCGCGATGTCGCCGACCAACGCCGAGTCTTGGTTCGCGTGGGCGTCGATGGCGATGCGCCGCAGAATGTCGTGCGCGCTGCCGGTGGCGCCCGGGCGCGACACGATGCCCAGGGCGCGCTCCGCGTCGTGGCCGAACAGTCCGGTGAGCACTGGTGGCCACTGCTCACGCGCGCTGGCGCGGGCGGTTTCGATCGCCGCCCGCACACCGACGTCGGCGGTCGCGTCGACCACCAGGTCGTACGCGGGCACCTGGGCATGCTCACCAACGAACATGCCGATCACGTCGCACACCCGAAATCTCACTGTCAGGTCCGACCGCAGGGCGTCCAGTCGGCCGGCCAACTGCCGCGCTTTTGAGTAGCCAATGTCGAAGTCGCGGTAGGGCTGGCGGATCAGGATGCCGGGTTTGACCACACTGTTGTCGACCACAGTCAAGGCGCCTACACCGGCCCGCACGCAGTGCTCGGCGA
>NZ_LZLL01000581.1:0-15724 GCF_001669335.1 Mycobacterium sp. 1245852.3
GAACTCGACTACCACCTGTATGGAGCGTCGGGCATCCGGCATTTCAAGGGCACGACATCACCGCCGGCGCAGCACGGCTCCCTGACCATCGACGTCGCGGTCTCGGCGGGTGACGGCACCGCGGTCACCCGCAGCTACGTCGCCGGACACGACGACGACACCGTGCGCGCCGTCGACTCGCGCCGCGGCGGACGGGGCATGGAGGTACTGGCCAGCGCGCGATTGCCGGCGCCGATCCGCGCACTCGGCACCGACGACACCAGGATCTACGCCGCCACCGACCACGAACTGGTGACACTCGAGACCGCCAGCTTCACCGGCTTTCCCGACGGGCGAATTCCCGTGCTGCGCACCATCGATTACCGGTCGGGGCTGCCTCCCGACGCGCAGCCGGCGCGCCTGTCGGGCATGGCCGTCGGGCCGCATCGGGTCTACCTGACGTTCGTCGAGGCGCCCTACGTGGTCGGCATCGCCAAACCGCGCCTGTGACGGCCGTGGTTTAGCCCCACGCCCTTGTCGGCTACATTTCGGGCAGGTTCTCCCGAAGGAGGCGCTGCGTGACCCACCCGCAGGACCCGTATTGGCAGAACCCGCTGAGTTACGACCCGCTGGGCCGCGTCCCGCCCCCTGACATTGAGCCGCTTCCGGCGCAGCCGCCGCCGTACGCACCGCAGCCCGCACCCCCCTACCGGCCGCCCGTCAACACCCTGGCCACCCTGTCGCTGGTCTTCGCGTTCCTGTTTGCGCCCGCGGGGGCGATCCTGGGGCACCTCGGGCTGGCGCAGATCCGTCGCTCCGGCGAACTCGGCCGCGACCGTGCGCTGGTGGGCGTGACGCTGTCGTACATCTTCATCCTGTTGGCGGTCGTCGCCCTGGCGGGATGGGCCACGCTGGGCGGCTCGACCTCGTCGCACCGGACATCCCCCGGCTCCA
Organism: Mycobacterium sp. 1245852.3; assembly: GCF_001669335.1. Classification (NCBI taxonomy): domain Bacteria; kingdom Bacillati; phylum Actinomycetota; class Actinomycetes; order Mycobacteriales; family Mycobacteriaceae; genus Mycobacterium; species Mycobacterium sp. 1245852.3. The sequence continues at coordinate 934 of NZ_LZLL01000581.1, forward strand.
GCACGGCCGCCGGGCCGCCGCCGCCCACCGTGCCGCCGGAGACCATCGCCACCCTGCTGCCCGGGCTCGATGCGCTGCGCAACATCACCGGCGACGCGAATCTAGACGTCGGTCCGACCTGGAACAGCCCCGGTCGCTCCCCGGACGACGGCAGCATCGACCGCCCGGAGTGCTGGGAAAGCATCGCCGCCGGCAGCCCGGACGCCTACACCCCCGGGGTGTTGGCCGGATATCACGCCGGTGAGTTCACCGACACCCGCAGCATGCTGAAGTCCATGCAGGTCATCCAGGGCGTCGCGGCGTTCCGCGATCCGGGCGCGGCCCAGGCACAGCTGGCCACCCTGCTGTCGGGATGGCACAAGTGCGGCGGCTCGACCGTCACCGTCTCCGCTCCCGGCGGGCAGCCGATCCCGATGTCGGTGAGCGCCCCCGCCGACGCCGGCAACGGCATCACCACCCTGGACCTGACCCCCAAGGGCATCCAGGTGCGCTCGGCACGGGCGATCGCGGCCAAGGCCAACGTCGTCATCGACCTGAACGTGTCCGCCAGCGGCACCACGGACAGCGCGCCACCCCGCGCGGCCGCGGTCAGCATCGCCAACTACATCCTCGGCAAGATCCCCGGCTAAGTAGGCTGTCCGCATGAAGTTTGTCGACGTCGAAGGGGTCGGCCGGGTCAGCCGGATCGGCCTGGGCACCTGGCAGTTCGGTTCACGCGAGTGGGGTTACGGCGACAGCTACGCCGCCGGCGCCGCGGGTGACATCGTGCGCCGCGCCCGCGCCCTGGGGGTGACGCTGTTCGACACCGCCGAGGTGTACGGCCTGGGCAAAAGCGAGCGGATCCTGGGCGAGGCGCTAGGCGACGAGCGCGCCGAGGTGGCGGTGGCCAGCAAGATCATGCCGGTCGCGCCCTTCCCCGCGGTGGTCAAGCAACGCGCCCGCGCCAGCGCGCAGCGGCTGGGGCTGGACCGCATCCCGCTCTATCAGATCCACCAGCCCAACCCGGTGTTCCCCGACTCGGTGATCATGCCGGGCATGCGTGACCTGCTCGATGACGGCAAGATCGGCGCCGCCGGCGTCTCGAACTATTCGCTGCAGCGCTGGCAGAAAGCCGACGCCGCGCTGGGCCGCCCGGTGATCAGCAACCAGGTGCACTTCTCGCTCGCCTACCCGAAGGCGCTGAAGAATCTGGTGCCGTTCGCCGAGCGGGAGAACCGCATCGTGATCGCCTACAGCCCGCTGGAACAGGGTCTGCTGGGCGGTAAGTACGGCGTGGACAACCGTCCGGGCGGCGTGCGCGCGGTGAATTCCCGGTTCGGCACAGAAAACCTGCGCCGCATCGAGCCGCTGCTGCAGCTGCTGCGCGATTTCGCAAAGGACGTCGACGCCAAGCCGGCGCAGGTGGCCCTGGCCTGGCTGATCAGCTATCCGGGCGTGGTCGCCATTCCCGGCGCCTCGTCCGTCGAGCAGCTGGAGTTCAACGTCGCGGCGGCCGACATCGAGCTGCCCACCGCATCCCGTGACGCGCTCACCGAGGCGGCCCTGGCCTTCCGGCCCACCTCGGCGGCGCGCTTCGTGACCGACCTGGCCAAGGAGAAGCTCGGCCGCTGAGCTGCCGGCTTACGACTGATTGGCCTCGGCGAACGCCGCGGGGCTGGCTGGCGCGCCGCGCGCCACCACCAGCGGCATCGACGTCGAGGAGTTGGTCCGCAGGATCGTGTGCACCACGTCGATCAGGTCTTCGACGGGCATCAACTTGCCGGGCATGCAACCGCGCGAGGACCACAGCGGGACCGCCTTCATCGCGAGGTCCATGTCCCAGCCTTCGTTCATACCGGTCTGACCGTCGCCCTCGCCGCCCGCGCACTCCCCGACGATCAGGTTGGTGAAGCCGATGTCGGAGTGCTCGGCCCGCCACGCCTCCACCAACCGTTCCAGGGCCGCCTTGCTGACCCCGTACGCGCCCAGGCCCGGCCACGGCGGCCCGAAGGTGCCGGCGTCGGAGGACAAGTAGACCGCCTTGCCGGCCGACGCGGTCAGGTGCGGCACCGCCGCGGCGGTCACCAGCGACGCCCCGATGACGTTGGTGTCGAAGATGCGCCGCCAGGTGTCGGCGTCGGTGTCGACCATGCGGACCAGTGGCCCGACGGCCGGCGTGTAGACCACATTGTCGATGCCGCCGAGCGCATCGGCGGCGCGGTCGATGGCCGAACGGCACGACGCCTGGTCGGTGACGTCGCATTCGATGGCGACGGCGTTCGGGCCGGCGTCCTTGGCCGCGGCCTCGATGCGCTCCCGACGCCGGGCAAGCAGCGCGACCTGATCACCGCGCTGCGCGAGACCGACACCTATGCAACGCCCCAGACCGCTGGAGGCGCCGACCACCACTGTCCTTGACATATTCGCCCTCTCTTGTAACGCAAGACGCTGTCGCCAGAAACCTACCGGATGGCGGGCGCCGCGTGGTGATCACTAGGGCGCTTAGTTCGGAACGACGGTGTTGCGGTCACCCGATTTGGCCCGGTACATGGCCTCGTCCGCGCGCGCGGTGACCGTGTCGACGGACTCGCCCGAACGGGCGAGGGTGGCACCGATGCTCAATGTCGCGCGAATCATGTTGCCGGACAAGTGGATCGGTTCGGCGACCCGGCCGCGAATCTTTTCGGCGATCTGGGCGAGCTCGTCGGTGCTGCGAACGTCGGGCAACAACACCAGTATTTCGTCGCCTCCCGTCCGCCCGACCGTGTCGCCGCGGCGAACGCTCGCCCGGATCCGCGCCGCCAGGGTTGCCAGCACGAAGTCGCCCATGCCGTGTCCCCAGGTGTCGTTGATCGCCTTGAAGTGGTCGACGTCGCAGAACAGGACGCCGACGTGCGTGCCGGCGGGTTGCGGCTGCGCCAGTGCGGATTCGAGCCGGCTGAGCGCCTCGGCCCGGTTCACCAGCCCGGTAAGGGTGTCGAACCGCGCCAATCGTTCCAGCCGCTGCTCGGCCTCGACCTGATCGTCGACGACGCGTAGCGCCGCGATCAGCCCATCGGTTTTGCCCTCGGCGTCGGTGTAGGGCTTTCCGTGGCCGTCGACCCAGTGGTACTCCCCGTCGACCGAAGACACCCGGAACCGTTGCAGAACCTGTGCGCCGCCGGCGATCCTGCGCACGGCGGCAACGAGCTTGTCGCGGTCCTCGGGGTGGATGCGATCGGCGAACGCCGAACCCGTCCAGCGCTGCAGCGGGCCGCCCAGCGCGGCCTGCACGGACGGCGAGACCCACGCGATCTCACCCCCGCGAAAGTGCACGATGATGTCCACCGCGTTGTCGGCGAGAATGCGGTAGCGCGCCTCGGCCTCGGCGCGTTGCGCACTGGCGAGTTCCTTGGCGATCAGCAGCTGCTGCTCTCGCTGGCTGAAGTAGAACGTGACCACGCCGACGATGAAGGTGCTGAACAGGATTGAGAATGTCCACTCGGCGTGCTCGCCCAGACCGAACGCCAAAAACGCCGGTCTCGACAGCGCCACCACAAGAGGAAAACCGGCAAGGATTCCCGCCAGCCGCACCAATGACCGCCGATCGGGACGGGCGAGCAGCCACGCGACCGGAAAACGGTCGGGTCGCGCCAGCGACGTCGCCGCGATGAGCACCAGCAGCGCCGATGCCGTCGAGAGCGCCTGGCCGGTCGAGGGCGAAACACCAACAAGCGCCAGCGCATCGAACAGGTAGGCGCCGACGGTGACGAGCGGAATGGCCCCACTGCCCGCCAGGCACACCGGCCAGAGCGTGCGAGTGCCGCGATCCACTCGGATCAGCGCGACGGCGACGGCCAGCAGCAGCACCGGCGCCGCGGTCTGCGGGCTGGGACGTCCCGGCCACGAGGTTTGCCGACCGCGCACCGCGTCCCCGAACAGCACCTGGTCGACACCGAGCGACCCGATGGGGGTGTACTCGAGCAGGATCACGACGGCCAACACACCCACCATCAGGGCCAGAGCACGTCCGACCCAGATGCGGTTGGGCGACGGGTGGCCGGACTGCGCCAAAATCGCGGCGCCCAACGCCGCCAGCCATAACGCGGTCCACGGCGTCATCGGCGGCCAACTCGGGTAGATCCGCGTCAGCCCGTCAACCCCGGTCGACCAGCCGAGCCAGGTCACGGCGGCAATGACGAGCACCGCCAGCGGGGCCGTCCGGGCCGACCGCTGCAATGCCGATTCCGCAGCCGATTCCGCAGCCGATTCCGCACGCGCGCCGAGGGCGGCCCTGTCCATCGGCTGTCCCTTTCATCCCCGGCAGTGGGTCTGGCGAGGCCGCGGTCGGCGGCATCTGCGCGGCAAAATAGTTGTGCGCAAAAAGTTAACCGATGTCGCCTATTCGGCGCGAGCTATCCGCTCGATCCGCAGAAACGGGGGGATGCAGCCAGGGGAACGCGGCTACGGGTGCCGCGAAAGGCTAGTCCGAGGGCAGGGCCCGCAGCACCACGGCGGTGTGCGCTTCCACGTTGAGCCGGCCACCGCCGGGCACCTCCTCGGCCGGCGTGGTCTCTTCGGGTCCGGTGAACACCACGACCTCCCAGGCGGCGCCGAATTCCTTTGGTGGCAGGGTGAATTCGATCGGCTCGTAGTGGGCGTTGAAGCACAACAGGAACGAGTCGTCCAACACCCGCTGGCCTCGCGCATCGCGGTCGGGGATGCCGTGGCCGTTGAGGAACACCGCAACGGATTTGGCGAAGCTGGCGCCCCAGTCCTCGTCGGTCATCTCGGTGCCCTCGGGGGTGAACCAGGCGATGTCCGGCAAGCCGTCCTGCCCCCGTCGGCCCACCGGCTTTCCGGAGAAGAATCGGCGCCTGCGGAATACCGGATGCTCGGCGCGCAGCGCCGAGACGGTCTTGGTGAATTCCAGCAATCCGGCGTCGGCGTTGTCCCAGTCGATCCAGGTGAGCTCGTTGTCCTGGCAGTAGCCGTTGTTGTTGCCGTTCTGGGTGCGGCCGAGTTCGTCGCCGTGACAGATCATCGGCACGCCCTGGGACAACAGCAGCGTGGTCAGGAAGTTGCGCTGCTGGCGGGCGCGCAGCGCGTTGACCTGCTCGTCGTCGGTGGGGCCCTCCACGCCACAGTTCCAGGACCGGTTGTGGCTTTCGCCGTCGTTGTTGTCCTCGCCGTTGGCCTCGTTGTGCTTTTCGTTGTAAGACACCAGGTCACGCAGCGTGAAGCCGTCGTGGGCGATGACAAAGTTGATCGAGGCCACCGGCCGGCGCGCGGTGTGCTCGTAGAGATCCGCCGATCCGGACAGCCGGTAGGCGAACTCGTCGAGGGTGGCGGGCTCGCCGCGCCAGAAGTCGCGGACGGTGTCGCGGTACTTGCCGTTCCACTCGGTCCACTGCGGCGGGAAGTTGCCCACCTGATAGCCGCCCGGCCCGACGTCCCACGGCTCGGCGATCAGCTTGACCTGGCTGACGGTCGGATCCTGTTGCACGAGTTCGAAAAACGTCGCCAGGCGGTCGACGTCGTAGAACTCGCGGGCCAGCGTCGAGGCCAGGTCGAAGCGGAACCCGTCGACATGCATCTCGGTGACCCAGTAGCGCAGCGAGTCCATGATCAGCTGCAGCGCATGCGGATGCCCGACATTGAGGCTGTTGCCGGTGCCGGTGTAGTCCATGTAGTACTGCTTGTCGTCGTCGACCAGCCGGTAGTACGCGGCGTTGTCGATGCCCCGCATCGACAACGTTGGGCCCAGATGGTTGCCCTCGGCCGTGTGGTTGTAGACCACGTCAAGGATGACCTCGATCCCGGCCTCGTGCAGCGAGCGCACCATGGCCTTGAACTCCTGGACCTGCCCGCCGGGCGTGGTGGAGCTGGAGTACTTGAAGTCGGGCGCGAAGAAGCCGATCGTGTTGTAACCCCAATAGTTGGACAGCCCCTTGTCGACCAGGGTCGAGTCGTTGGCGAAGTGGTGCACCGGCATCAATTCGATGGCCGTGACACCGAGTTCCTTGAGGTGCTCGATGATCACCGGGTGCGCCACCGCGGCATAGGTGCCGCGCAGCGGTTCCGGGATGTCGGGGTGGGTCTGGGTGAGCCCCTTGACGTGCGCCTCATAGATCACCGTGTCGGCGTATTGGTGATCCGGTGGACGGTCGTTGCCCCAGTCGAAGTAGGGGTTGATCACCACCGACTTGGGCATGCTTTCCGCCGAGTCGTCGTCGTTGCGGCTGTCGGGGTCACCGAAGTTGTAGCTGAACAGCGACTGGTTCCACTCGAAGGAGCCGTCGATGGCCTTCGAGTACGGGTCGACCAGCAGCTTGTTCGGGTTGCAGCGCAGCCCCGCCTGCGGGTCGTACGGACCGTAGACGCGGTAGCCGTAGCGCTGGCCCGGTTCGATGTTGGGGATGTAGGCGTGCCAGATGAAGCCGTCGATCTCGGGCAGGGTGACGCGGCTCTCGACGCCCTCGGCGTCGAACAGGCACAGCTCTACCCGCTCGGCCACCTCGCTGAATACGGCGAAATTGGTGCCCGCGCCGTCGTAGGTCGCGCCCAGCGGGTAGGCCCGGCCCGGCCACACCTCTCCGGTGGGCGTGGGAGCGAGGGCGTCTGCGGTGGTCATGGCGCTTTCAATACCCTGCCGTCATGGCCGTCAAACCGTGGGTCACGCCTCGCGTTGCCGGAACTGAGCGGAAAGCATTGTGGCATAGGTGATCACGGCTTGAGTATGACCTTGACCGCACCGTCCTGCTTCTTCTGGAAGATGTCGTAGGCGTGCGGGGCCTGGTCCAACGGCAGCACGTGGGTGGCGAAGGTGTCGACGCCGAGCGGGTCGTCATCGGTCAGCAGCGGCATGATGTCGTCGACCCACCGCTTGACGTTGGCCTGCCCCATCCGCAGCGTCACCTGCTTGTCGAACAGGGTGAGCATCGGTAGCGGGTCGGCGGTCCCGCCGTACACGCCGCTGAGCGAGATCGTTCCGCCGCGCCGCACGATGTCGATGGCCGAGTACAGGGCGTTGAGCCGATCCACCCCGGCGGTCTGCATCAGCCGCTTGCCCAACGCATCCGGCAACACGCCGGTCACCTGCTGCGCCAGTTTGGCGGCCGGCGAGCCGTGGGCCTCCATGCCCACCGCGTCGATCACCGAGTCGGTTCCCCGGCCGTCGGTCAGGTCGCGGATCGCGTCACCGATTGAGGAGTCGAGCCGCCCCAGATCGATGGTGTGGATGCCGCGTTTGGCGGCGCGGCCCAGCCGTTCGGGCACCAGGTCGACGGCGATGACGCGGTAGCCCAGGTGGTCGGCGATGCGGGCGGCCATGTCACCGATGGGACCCAGCCCGAGCACCGTCACCGAGCCACCGTCCGGAATGTCGGCGTAGGCGACCGCCTGCCATGCGGTGGGCAACACGTCCGATAGGTAGACGAACCGCGAATCCGGCGGGCCCACAGGAACTTTGATGTGAGTGAACTGCGCCTGAGGCACGCGTAACAGCTCGGCTTGGCCGCCCGGGATTTCACCGTAGAGCTCCGAATAGCCGAACAGCGCCGCCCCCATGCCCTGGTCGCGCACCTGCGTCGTCTCGCACTGGGTGTAGAGCTGCTGGCCGCACATGTGGCAACTGCCGCAGGAGATTTGGAACGGGATGACGACCCGGTCCCCCACCCGCAGGTCGCCCGTTTGCGCGCCGACCTCCCGCACGATGCCCATCGCTTCGTGCCCGAGGATGTCGCCGGGGTTCATGAACGCTCCGAGGATCTCGTAGAGGTGCAGGTCGGAGCCGCAGATGTTGGTCGAGGTGACTTCCACAATGGCATCCGTCGGTTGCTCGATCTTCGGGTCGGGCACCGAATCCACCCGCACGTCGCGCTTGCCCTGCCAGGTAACAGCCTTCATACGGCTGGCACATACCCGTCTTGCACTCGTCGAAACCGCGCCGCGGCTGGGGGCTCATCCGGCGCGGGCAGCGCTCGACGGCGAGCCGGCGGGCAATGATCGCGGCCGGCCGCGTTTCAGCCAGGCGGCCACGGCGCAGTGCCCGCGAATGATCAAACCAAAGATCTTGGGCGCCAGCAGTTTTGATCGTCGTGCCGAACTGCCCCGAGACTCGTGGTCAGTGGCGGTGGCCCTTGAGCGGGTGCTCGCTGTCTATCAGCGCCGCCGCGATGTCGATGAGCCTGATGTTGGATTTCTGCGAGACCCGGGTGAGCAGTTCGAACGCTTCGACGGCGTCGAGGTTGAAGCGCTCCATGACCACGCCCTTGGCCTGGCCGATGATGTCGCGGGACGCCAGGGCGCTGCGAAATTGGTCCTGCCGGCGCATCATCGACCACGCCAGCGCGATGTGCGTTGCGAACACCGCCCCGACCTCCACGGCGTCCTCGCTGAAGGCCTGCGGGCGCTCGGCATAGAAGTTGAGCGCTGCCATGCTGGTGCCGTCGATGAACAATTCGTACGACAGGATCGAGCGGATCGGCGTCCGCTCGAGCGCCAACCGGCGATAGCGCAACCAGCGCTGTTCGGCGTTCAGGTCGGCGATGTGCATGATGTGGTGCTCCCAGGCGGCCGCCAGACACGGCCCTTCGCCGGCGCTGTTCTGGATCGCGTCGAGCACCATCGGGTAACGATGCGTGGCGACCACGCTGCTGACCGACTTGTTCTCCTCGGCCAGGGTGATACCGGCGTACTGGGAGCCGGTGACGTGGTCGACCCCGCTGTCGATGAGCTCGTGCAACCCGGAAGCGGTATCGCTTTGTTCGCGCTGCAGATTCGCCACCAGCTCTACGAGCTGAGCGACGATCGTGGCATTGCCTTCCCGCATAAGTTCACCCCCGGAGCCGCCTGGCCCGCAGAGCCCCTTCTCGCCTTCATGGCGCCATCCATACGCGTGCGAATGCAAACGCCCAACGAGAAGTCTATGGGCCATCCAACGAAGCGCAAGGCCGCTTAACGACCCGGTCCGAGGGATACCGGCCCGTCACCCGGGCTACCCGCAGAGCCCGAACCCTTCCGTAGCCAACCCTGACGTCAGAAACCCTTCCCAGCCAACGTCTTTCGCGGCCACCGGATACCGAGACGGGACGGGGCTCACGACCCGTCTCGGATGCACGCCTACACTCGGGACGGTGACCTCCATTGTGATCGCGGGAAGCGGCTTCACCGGATTCACCTGCGCCCGTCGCCTGGCCCGCATTATGCGCCGACGACGCGTCCCCGTCGACATCACGATGATCTCCCCGGTCGACTACATGCTGTACACGCCGCTGTTGCCCGACGTCGCCGGCGGGGTCGTCGATGCCCGCTTTGTCGCTGTCCCCCTGGCCAATTCGCTCAAGGGGGTGCGCGCGGTGCGTGGCCGCGTGGACGCGGTGGATTTCACCCAGCGCACGCTGACCTATTGCGATCCCGAAGAGCGCAGCCATTCGATGTCCTGGGACCGGCTGGTGCTGACGCCGGGGTCGGTGACCCGGCTGTTCGATGTGCCGGGGCTGGCAAGGCACGCGCGCGGGTTGAAGACCACCGCCGAGGCCCTGTACCTGCGCGACCACTTCGTCGAACAACTGGAGCTGGCCAACATCGAGGACGATCCTCGAGCGGCCGCCGCCCGGCGCACGGTCGTGGTGGTGGGCGCGTCGTATTCGGGGACCGAACTGGTCGCACAGCTGCGGGCGCTGGCCGACGCGGCGGCCAAACAGATGGGCTTCAACCGCGCCGAGGTGCGGTTCCTGCTGCTGGACCTGGCCGACCAGGTGATGCCGGAGGTGGGAAAGCGGCTGGGTGACGCCGCGCTCAAGGTGTTGCGCAAGCGCGGAATCGACGTCCGGCTCGGCATCACCCTCAAGGAGGCGCACGCCGATCACGTTGTGCTCAGCGATGATTCGCGTATCGACACGCGCACCATCGCCTGGGTGACGGGGGTGACCGGCGCACCGCTGATCCAGGACCTGGGGCTGCCGACCGAAAGGGGCCGGCTCAAGGTGCAGGCCGACCTGCAGGTGCCGGATCACCCCGAGGTGTTCGCGGCCGGTGACGCGGCCGCGGTACCCGATCTGACCCAGCCGGGGAAGATCACCCCGCCGACCGCCCAGCACGCGACCCGGCAGGGCAAAGCGCTGGCCCGAAACGTCGCCGCCAGCCTCGGCTATGGCAGCAGTAAGGAATACAAACACCGCAACCTCGGCCTGGTGGTCGACCTCGGGCCGCGCTATGCGGTGGCCAATCCGCTCAACATCCACCTGTCCGGGCTGCCCGCGAAAGCCGTCACCAGGTCCTACCACCTGTATGCGATTCCCCGCGGCGTCAACCGGTGGGCGGTGTCGCTGGCCTACCTGACCGACGCGCTGTTCACCCGTTCGGTTGTGTCGATCGGGTTGACCTCCGAGGACGACGCGCAGTTCACGGCCAGCGAAGGCATCCCGATGCCGAAGACGAGCTGAGCCGACCGCGTCTCGGGGTTCAGCCCTCGGCCGACTGTTGGGCCATCGCGTAGGCGAGCTGAAGAAAGTCCGCGCCCGCCAGCGCGCTGAACACGCCCGCGACCAGCCGGGTGAACCGCGGCGCGAACACCAGGCCGATGGCAAACCCGGTGGCCACCCACATGTCCAGGCAGAACGGGCAGGTCAACAACTCTCCCAGGCTGTGCCGGAGCGGGCTTTGCTCGCGGACCTCTTCCTGGACTTCGGCCGGGCCGCCGGTGCCCGCGTAGCGGGTGAACGGCGCGCGCAGCGGGCTCGTCACGGCGTCCTTGGTCAGGGTTCGCGACAGCTTGTGGGTGCCCAGGGTGAGAATGAGCAGGTCCTGGAGCCGCCACCGGGTGGGCAACGTGCGACCGGTGGCCAGCGCCGCCAGCACCGCGGCGACCACCACCGTGCTATAGACGGCCATGACGGCCAGGTAGCCCCCCAGCGGCCGGTCGTTGTCGCCCCGGTAGGCGTCCGCTTCTTGGCGTGCGCCATCGACGACCTGGGCACCGGTTTCCGTCAACTCAGCCATCGCTTCTCCTAGAACGCATAGCGGGACGGGTACCCGGCCTCGGCCGCTGCAATCGGCGACGGCTCAGACGGTGTCCGGCTCGGAGCGCTTCGCCGTTTTCGCGGCCTCTCGCAATGTGCGGTTGGTGGACCGCAGATCGGTATTGGCCGCCGACAACGTGGCATTGTGGTCCTCGAGATCGAGGATGCGCGCGACGCCGGCCAGGTTGACCCCGGAATCGACCAGCGCTGTGATGCGCTTGATCCTGGCCAGATCATCGGCGCTGTACCGGCGGGTGCCGCCTTGGCTGCGCGACGGCGCGATCAGGCCGTAGCGTTCGTAAAGCCGCAGCGTCTGCACCGCAGTCCCGGACAATTCGGCGGCCACCGAGATGCCATACACCCCATGGTCGGACGCCGGAGCATCCGCGTTACCGCGGTAGTCGACCATCGCGCCTCCCCTTTACCTTCCCGCTTAGAAAATCTGTTTAGCATACTTGCGTCTTTCTGTCGACAGTGCTATATAAAATCTATGTCATTAGACATAGGAAATTGCCGACCCACAGCCTAGATTGGAGTGAGAGGTGACCACCATGCTGATGCGTTCAGACCCGTTCCGTGAGCTCGACCGCTTCGCCCACCAGGTCCTCGGTACCGCCGCCCGTCCGGCGGTGATGCCGATGGATGCATGGCGCGAAGGCGAGAACTTCGTCGTCGAGTTCGACCTGCCCGGCATCGACGCCGACTCGCTGGACATCGACATCGAGCGCAATGTGGTGACGGTGCGCGCCGAACGACCGGCCGTCGACCCCAACCGCGAGATGCTGGCCACCGAGCGGCCGCGCGGCGTGTTCAGCCGCCAGCTGGTACTCGGCGAAAACCTCGATACCGACAAGATCGAGGCGTCCTATTCCGAAGGCGTTCTGCGCCTGCACATCCCGGTGGCCGAGAAGGCCAAGCCGCGCAAGATCACGGTCGGCCGCGGCGACGGCCACAAGGCGATCAACGACAAGGCCTCGGAACGCGAGGTCATCAACGCCTGACCGACGGCGGGCCGGGCGGCGGCCGTACCCACACCGGCATGCGGCCGCCGCACCCCCGGCTCCTGGCGACCGGATACACGATGAAATGGGAACTCGACGGCCAAACCGCCAACGTTGAAGAGGCGTTGGGCGGCGGCGCCGCGCAACCGGCGGGGTGGTTTCGGTTCTACTTCACCGACCAGCGCTGGGAATGGTCCGAGCAAGTGCAACGCATGCACGGCTACGAGCCCGGCAGCATCACCCCGACCACCGAACTGGTGCTGTCCCACAAGCATCCCGAGGACCGCGGCAACGTCGCGGCCACCATCGATCAAATCGTCCACACCCGCCAGGCGTTCAGCACGCGCCACCGGATCGTCGATACCCGGGGAAAGGTGCACCACGTCGTCGTCGTCGGAGACCGGCTCTTCGACGACGACGGTGACGTGATCGGAACGCACGGGTTCTACATCGAGGTCTCCGCGCCCTACGAACAGGCGCGCGAGGACGCCATGAGCGCGAAAGTCGCTGAGATCAGCGAGAATCGGGCCGGCATCGAGCAAGCCAAAGGCATGCTGATGCTGATCTACGGCATCAGCGACAGCGCGGCTTTCGAGTTGCTCAAGTGGTTGTCGCAGGAAGCCAACGTCAAGCTGCGACCGCTTGCCGAGCAGATCGCCCACGACTTCCGCAACGCCGGCCTGCCGCTGAACACCCAGTCGGAATTCGACCATCTGCTGTTGACCGCGCACGAACGCGTCCAAAGTAACCGCCAATAGCGGTTGCAGCCAAGGCTTTTCGGTGCTCAGTGGTCGAGCACCGGGGCGACCCAGTGCACCCGGGTACCGCCCCCGGGCCCACCGGTGATCGCACAGCTGCCGCCGAGTTGCTCGGCGCGCCGCTTCATGTTGGCCAGGCCGCTGTATCGGGTGTTGCCGGCCGGTATGCCGCATCCGTCGTCGATGACGTTGAGGATGAACATGTCCGCGACGCTGATCTCGACGGTCAGCCGCGACGCTCCCGAATGACGAAGGGCGTTGCTGACGGCTTCGGTGGTGACCGCTTCGGCGTGATCGGCCAGCTCGGCGCTTACGGCGCTCATCGGCCCGTCGATGCGCAGGGTCGTGAGGACATCACGGTTTCCCGTCAGGTCGGCCACCACCCGCTGGATGCGCTGCCGGAAATCACCACTGGCGGCCACAGGGGATTTGAGCGCGAAGATCGTGGTGCGGATTTCCTCGATGATGGTCTGCAGATCGTCGAGCGTGCGGTTGAGCCGGTCGGCCACCTCCGGCGAACGCGCCCGGGCCAGGGTGCCCTGCAAATTCATCCCGGCCGCGAAGAGCCGTTGGATGACGTGGTCGTGCAGGTCGTGCGCGATGCGTTCCCGCTCGGCCAGAATGCTCAACCGCCGGGCGTCCTCGCGCGCCGACGCCAGCACCAGCGCGATCGCGGCGTGGGTGGCGAAGTCACTGACCAGATCCAGATAGCTCTCGTTGAACGGCGGCTGCTCGGCGCCGCGGGCGACGGCGATCACCCCGACGACCTCGTCGCGGGCGCGCAGCGGCATCAGGATCGCCGGACGCTGCCCGACGTCGGTGAAGGACTGGATCGGGTAGCGCAGCTCCTCGGTGATCAACGGTTCCCCGGACCGGAACACCGCGCCGCTGGTGGAGCCGTGCACCGGAACCCGCTGCCCGAGCACCTCCGAGGCGTGCAACCCCACCGCGGCGGACACCACCAGCGTGTCGACCTCGTCATCGGACGCGTCGGCGTCGGCCGGCACCAGGACAATCGCCTGTTCGGCCTCGGTCAGCAGACGCGCGCGTTCGGCGATCAGTTGCAGGGGGCGCCGATGCGGTTCGGGACGCGCCAGCAGCGCGGTGGTGATCTCGCGGCTCGCCTCCATCCACTTCACCGACGTCCGCTCGCGTTCGAAGAGCTGTGCGTTGTCGATGGCGACGGCGGCCCCGAACGCCAACGCCCGCGCGGCAACCTCGTCGGAGTCGGAGAAACCCCGCGCCGGATCGACGTGGGTGAGATACAGGTTGCCGAATACGGTGTCGCGGATAGTGATCGGGACCGCGAGGAAGGCGCGCATCCGCGGATGGTGTTCGGGAAAGCCGACGGCGGCGTGGTGCGTGGTCAGATCGTCCATCCGCAGCGCGGGCGTATCCAGCAGCGACAAACTCAACAGGCCCTTGCCGACCGGCAGGTGCCCGATGCGCCGGACCGTCTCGACGTCCATGCCCTCGTGGACGAACGAGATCAGGTTGCCCTCGCGATCGCGGATCGCCAGCGCGCCATAGGGGGCGGAGGTCAATTCCCTTGCCGCGCTGATGATCCGGTGCAACGTGGCGTCCAGATCGAGACCCGCGCCGATCTCGACGATGACCCGCAGCAGCTGCTCCATCTGATCACGCGAGGCCAGCAGCTCGTCGAGCTGGGCGTGCATCTGGCTGACCAGCTCGCGCTGCCCGAGCCCGGCTAAGGCCGAGCCCTTCTCGCCGCCGCTCACCCCGACCAGTCCGGCGCACTCGACGGTGGGCCGGACCGCTGATTCAGTTTCGACGCGAACACCGCCGCCTGGGTGCGGCGCTCCATGCCGAGCTTGGCCAATAACCGGGATACGTAGTTCTTCACCGTCTTCTCCGCGAGGAACATGCGCGCGGCGATCTGTCTGTTGGTCAGTCCCTCGCTGAGCAGTCCGAGCAGCGTGCGTTCTTGCTCGGTCAATCCGGACAGCGGGTCCTTGCGCGCGGTCGTGCCGCGCAGCTTGGACATCAGCGCGGCCGCGGCGCGGTTGTCGAGCAGCGATTTGCCGGCGCC
>NZ_LZLL01000582.1:0-5628 GCF_001669335.1 Mycobacterium sp. 1245852.3
CCGGCGTCAGGGAGATCACCGCGGCGGCGCCGGCGGCGTACCCGGCGATCTTGAAGAGGTAGAACAGATAGACCGCGTAGGGCGAACCGAAGCCGTGTTCGACCCAATGCCGGGTCATGATCTGGCGCCTCGTCGAACGCGGCAGGCTGAGCCACGTCTGCGGGTCGACGTCGGGAAACTCTGGAGCCATGAATCCCATGGGCGGCCTCGTTCCTGTCTAGAAACCAGCTGGCCCATTGAATGTATCGGCACCGCCACGCGGGTGCGCCGCATTGTGCGCCTCAGCGCTGCGCGTCACCACCCGATCAACCGCCCAACGGCGAGAACTGTTGCGGGAAGCGGTGATTCAGCGCAGGCCTGGCGCGGACCGGCGAGCCACCGGGCGTGCCTGCGGCGCGGCCGCACCCGCCGTCCGGCGGACGAACCGGCGCTGCAGTTTGTCGATCAGCGCGTCCAGGGTCCGCCGATCCTGCTCGGCGATGCGCGCCAGACGGCGGTAGTTCGCCACGGCGTCCAGGTCGCCCCGCGCCTCCGCCGTGCCGATTTTGCGCTGATACTCGTCGATGCGCTGATCGATGAGGCCGCGCCGGCCGGCGAGCAGTCGGACGAAGTAATCGGCCTGCAGCTCGTCCGCGGTGCCCGGCGCGGCGAGCGCACCGGCGGCCGGTGCGGGCCGTGACGTTTCCTGACCCGGGCGGGCTGATTCCGCGCGGACCGCGGCGGGGTGGGCGCGGCGCCCGCGCCGGTCCCGGGTGCCGGCCGATCTGCGGGTGGCACTCGAGCGGGCGCCACGCTCGTGAGACAGACCGGCTACGTCCATCGGGTCCCCTTTACTCGAGGATTACTTAGGGCGCCGTAACAATAGCGCCCCGACCCGGCCCACACCATATGCCCGGTTGCGCAATGGGCGAAACACCGTGACAGCAACCGAGGCCCGGTCGCTACCATCGAGGGACTCGACTCGGCGAAGCGGCCCAGTGCGAGCGTCAAGGAGGGAACGTGACCGACAACGGCAACCCCGACGGCGGGGATATCGGCAAATTCGACCCCGGCTTGACCCAGCGCCTGATGGCGGTGATGCGCCCCGTTCTCAAGACCTATTTCCGGTCCGAGGTGCACGGACTGGAGGCGTTCCCGCCCGGTGGAGCCCTGGTGGTCGGCAACCACTCCGGCGGCATGTTCCCGATGGACGTTCCGATCTTCAGCGTCCACTTCTACGACAAACTCGGCTACGACCGGCCGGTCTACACGCTGAGCCACGACATCCTGATGACCGGACCCACCGCGGAATTCTTCCGGCGCACCGGATACATCAGGGCCAATCGGGAGAACGCGGCAGCGGCGCTGCGTTCCGGCGGGGTGGTGATCGTGTTCCCCGGCGGCGACTACGACGCCTACCGGCCCACCCTGTCGGAGAACGTCATCGACTTCAACGGCCGCAAGGGCTACATCCGCACGGCGATCGAAGCCGGCGTGCCCATCGTGCCGGCGGTGTCGATCGGCGGGCAGGAGACGCAGTTCTATTTGACCCGCGGCACCTGGCTGGCCGAGCGGCTGGGCATTAAACGCTTGCTGCGCAGCGCGATTCTGCCGTTGTCGTTCGGCTTCCCCTTCGGCCTGAGTGCGGTCATTCCGCCGAATTTGCCGCTGCCCACCAAGATCGTGACGCAGGTGCTCCCGCCCATCGACATCGCCAAGCAGTTCGGTGACGACCCGGATGTGGACGAGGTCGACGAGCATGTGCGGTCGGTGATGCAGGACGCCCTGACCGAACTCGCCGCCAAGCGTCGCTTCCCGATCCTGGGCTGAACCATGGCGAATCCACTGAGCGAGACCCTGGGCCTGGTCAGCACGCTGAGCCGCGCCGGCATGATCGCGCCGATGCGGCCCGACCGCTACTTCAAGATGGCGGCGGCCATGCGCCGCGAAGGCATGGGCATGACGGTGGGCTTCGCCAGCGCGGCGCAGCGCTGCCCGGACCGTCCCGGCCTGATCGACGAACTCGGCACGCTGACCTGGCGCGAGCTCGACGAACGGATCAACGCGTTCGGCGCCGCGCTGGAACACTTGCCCGCGGGTCAGCCGAAAGTCGTGGGCATCATGTGCCGCAACCACCGCGGCTTCGTGGAGGCGGTGGTGGCCACCAACCGGATCGGCTCCGACGTCGTGCTGCTCAACACGTCGTTCGCCGGGCCGGCGCTTGCCGAGGTGGTCAACCGCGAGGGCGTCGACGCCGTGGTCTACGACGAGGAATTCACCCCAACCGTGGACCGCGCGCTGGCCGACAGGCCGAACGCCAGCCGCATCGTGGCCTGGACCGACGGGCAACACGAGCTCACCGTCGAGAAGCTGATCGCCGAGTACGCCGGGCAACGGCCCCAGCGGTCGGGCCGCAAGGGCAGGATGATCCTGCTTACCTCCGGCACCACCGGAACTCCCAAGGGCGCCAACCAAACCGGTGGCAACGCCGGAATCGGCACGCTCAAGGCGATTTTGGACCGCACGCCGTGGCGGGCCGAGGAGAAGATCGTGATCGTGGCGCCGATGTTCCACGCCTGGGGGTTCTCTCAGTTGATCTTCGCCGCGTCCATGGCCTGCACGGTGATCACCCGGCGCAAGTTTGACCCCGAGGCCACGCTGGACCTCATCGACCGCCATCAGGCGACCGGGCTCGCCGTGGTGCCGGTGATGTTCGACCGCATCATGGAGCTGCCCGCCGAGGTGCGGCGCCGCTACAGCGGGCGGTCGCTGCGGTTCGCCGCGGCATCGGGTTCGCGGATGCGACCGGACGTGGTCATCGCGTTCATGGACGCGTTCGGCGACGTGATCTACAACAACTACAACGCCACCGAGGCCGGCATGATCGCGACCGCCACCCCGGAGGACCTGCGGGCCGCGCCCGACACCGCGGGCCGGCCCGCCGGCGGGACTGAAATCCGGATCCTGGACCCGGAATTCAACGAACTGCCCACCGGTGAGGTCGGCAGCATCTACGTGCGCAACAACACCCAGTTCGAGGGCTACACCTCGGGGAGTACCAAGGACTTTCACGCCGGGTTCATGTCGTCGGGCGACGTGGGATACCTCGACGAGGCGGGGCGCCTGTTCGTCGTCGGCCGCGACGACGAAATGATCGTCTCCGGCGGCGAGAACGTGTACCCGATCGAGGTGGAGAAAACGCTGGCGGCGCATCCCGACGTGGCGGAGGCGGCGGTGATCGGCGTCGACGACGAACAATACGGGCAGCGGCTGGCGGCCTTCGTGGTGCTCGAGCCCGGCGCCGCGCTCGACGCGGGCGCCGCGCCCGAGGCGCTCAAGCAGCACGTGCGGGAGAACCTGGCCAACTACAAGATCCCGCGCGAGATCACGGTGCTGGACGAACTTCCCCGCGGCAGCACCGGCAAGATCCTGCGCGCCGATTTGCAAGCGCGGGTGACCGGCTGATGCGGCTCGCCCGGACCCTGCGGAAACCCCGGCCACTCGCGCGGGCCGCGCTCGAATTGGCCAACGCCGCCAACGGATTACGCCCGCTGGCCCGCAAGGGCTACAGCACCGTCCTGGTTTTCTGGTTCGGCTGGCCGGCCTCCGAGGTGCCGGGCGTGTACTTCTCCGCCTCGCTGCTCGATGCGCTGCGGCGGGGGCGGCGCGGCGATTTCGCGGGGCGGCGCGGCAAGGCGGCGCTGGCGCTGACGGCGGCGTCCTGGGCCATCCTGGCGGTGATCAAGTACCGGGGGGTCACCACCCCGGGCCCGGTGCTGGAGGCCGGGCTGCGCGAGGAACTCGGCGACGACTACGAAGAGGCGCTGGCCAAGCTGCCCCAGACGGAACCGCGGCGCAGCGGGCGGCGCATGCTGCCACTGGGCAACACCGTGGCCCGCCGCCGGTACGTCCAGAAGACCAACGTGGTGTCCTACGGTCCCCACGGCCGCGCGAACCTCGCCGACATCTGGCGCCGCCACGACCTGCCGCGCGACGGCAAGGCGCCGGTGCTGCTGCAGGTGCCCGGCGGCGCCTGGGTGATCGGCATGCGCCGCCCCCAGGCCTATCCGCTGATGAGCCACCTGGCCGCCCGCGGCTGGGTGTGCGTGTCGATCGGCTACCGGGTGTCGCCGCGGCACACCTGGCCCGACCACATCGTCGACGTCAAACGGGCGTTGGCGTGGGTCAAGGAGAACATCTCCCGTTACGGCGGGGATCCCAACTTCGTGGCGATCACCGGCGGATCCGCGGGCGGCCACCTGTGTTCGCTGGCCGCCCTGACGCCCAACGACCCGAAGTTCCAGCCGGGGTTCGAGGACGCCGACACCTCGGTGGTCGCCGCGGTGCCGGTGTACGGGCGCTACGACTGGTTCTCCACCGAGGGCGAGGGCCGGCGCGAATTCGTCGACCTGCTCCAAAAGTTCGTCGTCAAAAAGAAATTCACCACCCACCGCGACATCTACGTCGATGCCTCACCGATCCGGCGGCTGCGCGCCGACGCGCCGCCGTTCTTCGTGTTGCACGGCCACGACGATTCGCTCATCCCGGTCGGTGAGGCCGAGGAGTTCGTCGAGGAACTGCGCGCGGTATCCAAGAACCCGGTCGCCTACGCCGAATTGCCGCATGCCCAGCACGCTTTCGACATCTTCAGCTCGCCGCGGGCGCATCGGTCCGCGGAGGCCGTTGCGCGATTCCTGTCGTGGGTGTACGCGACGAACCCGCCCGAGCGCGACTGAGAGCGCTCTGCCGCCGCCCGCGGGCGATATTCCGGATACCGAAAGCGCATATCGAAACCACTTGTGCCACTGTGGTTTCAGCAGTCTCTCGGCTCCGATTTTTGTCGGTGGGCATCGCTAGTTTGGCGGTGTGAGTGAGGAGCAGGATGTCGAGGCGGCGTTCGACGCGCTCGATGCCGCCTGGGATCGCGTGTGCGCGCTGAACGTCGACGCGCTGAAGCCCCGCCAACAGTTGGCGGTGTTGGCGCGCTGCGAAAAGCAGCGCCGGCGCATCCCAGCCGTCGAGCACCCCGTGATCAATGCCCTGGCCCGCCAAGCACCCTCGGTCGAACTCGGCGCCACAGCAGTCCAGGCCATCGCCGAGGCGACCCTGATCAGCCGCGCCGAAGCCGCCCGCCGCCTCAACGAGGCACGCGATCTGGGCCCGCGCCACGGCCTGACCGGCGAACCGCTGGGCCCGATGCTGCCCGCCACCGCCGCCGGACAACGCCGGGGCGAGCTGGGTACGGGCCAGGTGGCGGTGATCCGCAAGTTCTACCACCAGCTACCCGGCTGGATCGACATGCCCACCCGCGAACAGGCCGAAGCGCGATTGGCCGCCGAGGGCAGCCGGTTTCGCCCCGAACAACTCGCCGGGCTGGCCCGCACCCTGGCCGACTGCCTCAACCCCGACGGCACCTACACCGACGACGACCGGGCCCGCCAACGCGGCCTGACCCTGGGCAATCAGCAACCCGACGGCATGTCGGCGCTGCGCGGCTGGCTCACCCCCGAAGCCCGCGCCACCCTGGAAGCCGTCCTAGCCAAACTCGCCGCCCCCGGCATGTGCAACCCCGACGACGACACCCCCTGTGTGGACGGCGCACCCACCCAAGACGCCATCGACCACGACCCACGCTCGGCCAGCCAACGC
>NZ_LZLL01000583.1:0-9115 GCF_001669335.1 Mycobacterium sp. 1245852.3
TTCATCGAGGACGCCGAGGCGATGTCGGCCGAGAACGCGGTGATCGCCGAGCTGCTGCACACCGACATCCGCAGCGTGCTGGCCACCCTGGACGAGCGTGAGCACCAGGTCATCCGGCTGCGTTTCGGCCTGGACGACGGTCAGCCGCGCACCCTGGACCAGATCGGCAAGCTGTTCGGCCTGTCCCGCGAGCGGGTCCGCCAGATCGAGCGGGACGTAATGTCCAAACTCCGCAACGGGGAGCGCGCCGACAGGCTACGGTCGTACGCGAGCTAACACCTCACTCGAGCTAGGTAGCAGACGGTATGCCCGCCGCGTCCGCGGCGGGCATACTGCTTGCCTGGGAGGCGTTACAACCATTCGCGCAGCTGGCCAAGTAGACTCAGCGTCGACGGAGGGTGCTGAATGAACGACCTGGTTGACACCACCGAGATGTACCTGCGGACCATCTACGACCTCGAAGAAGAGGGCGTAACGCCGCTGCGTGCCCGAATCGCCGAACGCCTGGATCAAAGCGGGCCGACTGTCAGCCAAACCGTGTCGCGCATGGAGCGGGACGGTTTACTTCACGTGGCCGGCGACCGCCACCTCGAGCTCACCGACAAGGGCCGGGCGCTGGCCATTGCCGTGATGCGCAAGCACCGCCTCGCCGAGCGATTGCTGGTCGACGTCATCGGGCTGCCCTGGGAAGAGGTGCACGCCGAGGCGTGCCGCTGGGAGCACGTGATGAGCGAGGACGTCGAGCGGCGGCTGGTGAAGGTGCTCAACAACCCGACCACCTCGCCCTTCGGCAACCCGATCCCCGGGCTCCTGGACCTGGGCGTGGGCCCGGAGTCCTGGTCCGAGGACGGCCCCCTGGTCCGGCTGACCGAGCTGCCCGCCGGCGCGCCGGTAGCGGTCGTGGTGCGGCAGTTGACCGAGCACGTCCAGGGCGACATCGACCTGATCTCCCGCCTGAAGGACGCCGGTGTGGTCCCGAACGCGCGCGTCACCGTCGAGACCAGTGCCGCCGGGGTCACCATCGTCATTCCGGGCCACGAAAACGTCACCCTGCCGCACGAGATGGCGCACGCGGTCAAGGTCGAGAAGGTCTGACCCGGGCGCTTGGCGCCCGTCGCCGCGCTTGCCACTACCCCACCCTGCGGCCGAACGGCCGGCGCGGTGGCAGCCGCACGCCGAACTGCTTGGCCAGCCGGTAACCGGTCAGCGCCAGTTCCCTGATGTCGTCGGGCCGCAGACCGGATTGCAACGCGGTGTCCAGCATGCCCGCCATCCGATGGTCGGGGTCACAGCGCAACGCCTCCGCCAGCGACACCCCGGCGAGCGGGCCGTCGCCGCGGGCATAGGCGCTGAACGCGATCAGGACCAGTGCCTCGACCCGCCAGGGCGAGGGCAACGTGCGCGCCAGCAGTGCCCACAGCGACTCGGCCTCGCCGGCGCTCTCCCCCACCGCCAGGGCATACAAGATGTCGCGCACCTGTGCGTCGCACAGGGCACAGCCCAGCGTCGCCACCTCCGCGTCCGACAGCGATTCCCCGCCCGCGACCCGGGAGGCGGCGGCCATCGCCGCCTCCACGTCGCGGCGGGTGCAGCGCACCGGATGCGCACGATGCGCCGCCCGGCGCCGGGCGGCCTGTTTGCCGACCACGGCGGCCAGCGCCGCGCTGCGCGCCGGGTCGTCGGGCGCGATGACCGCCTGCAGGTCGGCACGACGCGCATAGAGCCGTCTGCCCTCCAGCACCGCCGCGGCCGCCAGCGGCGAGGCCGCGGGATCTTCGACCACGCCGCTCGACCCGCAGCCCTCGGCGCAATGCCACCGCCCGCCGAGCGCCACCTGATCCACCACGTGGGTGGCATAGAGCTCAATGTCGTGCTCCGACAAGGCTTCTGCCAGCGCCACCGAGAGCTGACGGTATTCCTCGTTGCAGCTTGGGCAGTAGGCGCCATCCGCGTCGACGATCACCGCGATCACGGCCTCGGGGGCCGCCGCCGCGGCGACCTCCGCCAGGTGTCCCACCCGGTCGATGACCTCCTCGGAGAGGTCGACGCGCATCACCGACCCGAGTTCGCCGTCGCCCAAAGACACTAATATCAATGAATTTTCGGGAACGAAGCCGAGAACGGCCGGCAGCGCCGCGATGAGTGCGCCGGGGCGGGACAGTTCGAAGTCTGCTCGATGCGTCGTCATGGGCACCACGCTGACGGCGGCCACCGTCAGGCGGTGCTCAGGTGCGCGGGTGCGGCGGCGGACCTGTGGATGAACCCAGCACTGTGCGTTGTGCTGCCTTACTGTTTAAGCCATGAGTTCGGCGCAAGAGTACGACATGGTGGTCATCGGGTCCGGGCCCGGCGGCCAGAAGGCCGCCATCGCCTCGGCCAAGCTCGGAAAGTCGGTCGCCGTCGTCGAACGCGGCCAGATGCTCGGCGGCGTGTGTGTGCAGACCGGCACCATCCCGTCAAAGACGTTGCGCGAGGCGGTCCTCTACCTCACCGGGATGAGCCAGCGCGAACTCTACGGCGCCAGCTACCGCGTGAAGGAGAAGATCACCCCGGCCGATCTGCTGGCCCGCACCCAGCACGTGATCGGCAAGGAAGTCGACGTGGTGCGCAACCAGCTGATGCGCAACCGGATCGACCTGCTGATCGGTCACGGGCGTTTCATCGACCCGCACACCATCGAGGTCGAGGACCCGTCGCGGCGCGAAAAGATAACCATCACTGGTAAATACGTCGTCATCGCCACCGGCACCCGGCCGGCGCGGCCCTCCGGCGTCGAGTTCGACGAACACCGGGTGCTCGACTCCGACGGGATCCTCGATCTCAAGTCGCTGCCCACCTCGATGGTGGTGGTCGGCGCCGGCGTCATCGGCATCGAGTACGCCTCGATGTTCGCCGCGCTGGGCACCAAGGTCACCGTCGTGGAGAAGCGCGAGGACATGCTCGACTTCTGCGACCCCGAAGTCGTCGAGGCGCTGAAGTTCCACCTGCGCGACCTGGCGGTGACGTTCCGGTTCGGCGAGGAGGTGACCGCGGTCGACGTCGGGTCGGCGGGTACCGTCACCACCCTGGCCAGCGGCAAGCAGATTCCCGCCGAGACGGTGATGTATTCGGCCGGGCGGCAGGGCCAGACGGATCATCTCGATCTGCACAACGCCGAACTGGAGGCCGACAACCGCGGACGCATCTTCGTCGACGACAACTTCCAGACCAAGGTGCCCCACATCTATGCCGTCGGCGATGTGATCGGCTTCCCCGCCCTGGCCGCCACGTCGATGGAGCAGGGCCGCCTGGCCGCCTACCACGCGTTCGGGGAGGCGAGTGACGGCATCACCGAGCTGCAACCGATCGGCATCTACTCCATCCCCGAGGTCTCCTACGTCGGCGCCACCGAGGTAGAGCTGACGAAGAACGCAGTCCCCTACGAGGTCGGCGTGGCCAGGTACCGCGAGCTGGCCCGCGGCCAGATCGCCGGCGACTCCTACGGGATGCTCAAGCTGCTGGTGTCCACCCAGGACCTCAAGGTGCTCGGGGTGCACATCTTCGGCACCAGCGCCACCGAGATGGTGCACATCGGGCAGGCGGTGATGGGCTGCGGCGGCACGGTGGAGTATCTGGTGGACGCGGTGTTCAACTACCCCACGTTCTCCGAGGCGTACAAGGTGGCGGCGCTCGACGTGATGAATAAGGTCCGGGCGCTCAACCAGTTCCGCCACTAGCCGTGGCGACCCGCCACGCCCGGCTGCGAACTGGAGTGGCGACCCGCTGCGCCCGGCTGCGAACTGGAGTGGCGACCCGCTGCGCCCGGCTGCGAACTGGAGTGGCGACCCGCTGCGCCCGGCTGCGAACTGGAGTGGCGACCCGCTGCGCCCGGCTGCGAACTGGAGTGGCGACCCGCTGCGCCCGGCTGCGAACTGGAGTGGCGACCCGCTGCGCCCGGCTGCGCCGCGCTGGCGATCGCCACGGCCGCGCTGGCGATCGCCACGGCCGCGCTGCGATCGCCGCTAACAGGCGTCTTGCAGGTCGCCCGCGACCGGATCGCCGGGGCCGCCGGCCTCGGCGCGGGCCAGCAGCTCCGCGGTGTGCGCATCGAACGGCGCCGAATACGACATGTTCGCCGCGCAGCCACCCCGCTCCAGACCGCCGATCACCCCGATCAGCGTCGTCCCGCTGACCCAGGGCGCGCCGCTGGTGCCGTCCACCAGCCCCTCGCACGCCAGCGCGGGAAACCCGGTGTCGGTGACCGACGTGCTGGCCTGACACCCGATGGGCGAGCCCCCCACGCCGGCCGGATACCCCAGCACGGTGACGCGGCTGCCCGGCGGAGGCGTCACACCCAGCGTCAGCGCCAGGCCGACCCGCGACTCGACCGGGGCACCTGCGTCGTTGCTGACCCGCGCGATCGCATAATCGGCGTGCGGGTCTTTGCTGGCCGTCCAGCGCGGGTCCAGGTAGACCGCGTCGGCCTTCCACACATCGGCGGGACCGGGCGGGGCATCGCCGGCGAAACCGGGAACGAACGTGATCAGCGACGCTCCGGCCAGGCAGTGCGCGGCGGTCATGATCAGGTTGCCACCCGTCGAATGCACCACGGAACCGGTGCACACGTGCAGCGGGCCGCCATCGATGAAGATCGCCCCGATGCGCCGATCCGGCTCGACCGGACCGGCGACGGCCTTCTGTTCGGGCTGGCTGAGCCGCTGCACGGGACCGCCGACGCGCGGGGCGGATACCGGCGCACCCGAAACATGCTCGACGGGCCGGTGACACGACGTCAGCGACGTCGCCACCCCCAGCACCGAGCAGAGCATCAGGATCCGAATGCGCATCGCCTTCATCATGCCTGACCGGGGGGCGGCAAGCCGACTCACACATGTCGCGGTGCGCCGCGCGGTTTGCTGGCGCGCCCCTGGGTGAGCCTTCGCGCGTTGCTTTCGGATTACGCCTGAGACTTATCACGTTTCAGCTATAAGCGTGACGCAAAGTTCGCTGAGCGATGTGGGTGCCGCCTGATTCGGGGGACACTTGGTAGGGCACCCTGGAAGGACCCCGAGAGGAGGCGATCGCAGATGGCTCACCACCAAGACCCAGCTGACCGGTACCAGCCGGGGCAGGCCGGGATGTACGAGCTCGAGCTGCCGGCGCCGCAGCTGTCGACGTCCGACGGCCGCGGTCCGGTGCTGGTGCACGCCCTGGAGGGCTTTTCCGACGCCGGTCATGCCATCAAGCTGGCGTCCGCGCATCTGAAGGCGGTGCTGGACACCGAGTTGGTCGCGTCCTTCGCGATCGACGAATTGCTGGACTACCGGTCCCGGCGGCCGCTGATGACATTCAAGACCGATCACTTCACCCACTACGAGGAGCCCGAGCTGAACCTCTACGCGCTGCGCGACACGGTCGGCACCCCGTTCCTGTTGCTCGCCGGCATGGAGCCGGATGTGAAGTGGGAGCGCTTCATCACCGCGGTGCGGCTGCTGGCCGAGCGCCTCGGCGTGCGCCAGACCATCGGCCTGGGCACCGTCCCGATGGCGGTTCCGCACACCCGGCCGACCACCATGACGGCTCACTCGAACAATCCGGAGCTGATCGCCAACTTCCAGCCGTGGATCTCGGAGATCCAGGTTCCCGGCAGCGCGTCCAACCTGCTCGAATACCGGATGGGCCAGCACGGTCATGAGGTAGTCGGCTATACCGTGCACGTCCCGCACTACCTCACCCAGACCGACTATCCGGCCGCCGCGCAGGCGCTGCTCGAGCAGGTCGCCAAGACCGCGTCGCTGGAGCTGCCGCTGACCGCGTTGACCGAGGCAGCCGAGGTGATCCGGGCCAAGATCGACGAGCAGGTCGAGGCGAGCGCGGAGGTCGCTCAAGTGGTGACCGCGCTGGAGCGCCAGTACGATGCCTTCATCGACGCTCAGGAGAACAGATCGTTACTGGCTCGCGACGAGGATCTGCCTAGCGGCGATGAGCTAGGCGCAGAATTCGAGCGATTTCTGGCCCAGCAAGCGGAGAAGAAGTTCGACGACGACGACCATGCCTGACCCCCGCAGCACCAGCCCCTAGCCAGACCGCCTTAGCCCGGCCCGACACCAAGGTTGGCGATATGACCGAGCGGAAGCGCAATCCCACGCTCCGCCCGGTGCGTGAAGTGACCGCACCCAAACTCGAGTTCCGCACCATCCACGGTTACAAGCGGGCCTACCGCATCGCCGGTTCCGGGCCGGCTATCCTGCTGATCCACGGCATCGGCGACAACTCGACCACGTGGAATACCGTGCAGGCCAAGCTCGCCCAGCGATTCACGGTGATCGCCCCGGACCTGCTGGGGCACGGGCGATCGGACAAGCCGCGCGCCGACTACTCGATCGCGGCCTACGCGAACGGGATGCGTGACCTGCTCAGCGTGCTCGACATCGAGCGGGTGACGATCATCGGGCACTCGCTGGGCGGCGGCGTGGCCATGCAATTCGCCTATCAATTCCCGCATTTGGTGGAGCGGCTGATCCTGGTGGGTGCCGGTGGCGTGACCAAGGACGTCAACTTCGTCTTGCGGTGGGCGTCGCTGCCGATGGGCAGCGAGGCGATCGCCCTGTTGCGGCTACCGCTGGTGCTGCCGGCGGTTCAGCTGATGGGACGCGTTTTGGGCGTGGCGCTGGGCAGCAGCGGCCTGGCCCGCGATCTGCCCAACGTGCTGCGCATCCTCGACGACCTGCCCGAACCGACGGCGTCCGCGGCGTTCAGCCGGACGCTGCGGGCGGTCGTGGACTGGCGCGGGCAGATCGTCACCATGCTCGATCGATGTTATTTGACCGAGGCCATCCCGGTGCAAATCGTTTGGGGCACAAAGGATGTGGTGGTCCCGGTCCGGCACGCGTGGATGGCGCACGCCGCGATGCCCGGCTCGCGGCTGGAGATCTTCGAAGGCTCCGGCCACTTCCCCTTCCACGATGACCCGGCCCGTTTCATCGACGTCGTCGAGCGCTTCATCGATTCCACCGACCCCGCCGAATATGATCAGGCCAATCTGCGCAGCTTGCTGCGCACCGGCGGCGGCGAGCGGGCCGTCTCGGGCCCCGCGCCCACTCGCGTCGCCGTACTGAACGCCATGGGGTCCGACGAACGCAGCGCCACCTAATCCCATGATCGATGGGGACGCCTTCGGCGCCGTACAGTCGGGCCATGGGGATCGACGTGACGGTGTTGCGGGTGTTCACCGATTCGGACGGCAACTTCGGTAATCCGCTGGGCGTGGTGGATGCGCGCCGGGTCGACCCCGCCCACCGGCAGCGGCTGGCAACCCAATTGGGCTACAGCGAGACGGTTTTCGTGGACCTCCCGGCCACCGGTTCCTCAACCGCACACGCCGCCATCTACACGCCGCGCACCGAACTGCCGTTCGCCGGCCACCCGACCGTCGGCGCGACGTGGTGGCTGCGCGAGAACGGTTCGCCGATCAACACCCTGCGGGTACCCGCGGGCCTCGTGCAGGTGGGCTACGACGAAGACCGCGCCCGCATCAGCGCCCGCGCGGATTGGGCGCCCGACTTCGCCCTGCACGAGTTCGCCTCGGCCGACGAGGTTCTCGCCGCCGACCCGGCGGAGTTCCCCGACGACACCGCGCACTACCTGTGGGCCTGGACCGACCGGGCGACCGGATCGCTGCGGGTGCGGATGTTCGCCGCCAACCTCGGCGTGGTCGAGGACGAGGCCACCGGTTCGGCGGCGATGCGCATCACCGACTACCTGAGCCAGAGCCTGCGGATCACCCAGGGCAGGGGCTCCGTCATCGAAACGACGTGGAGCGCCGAAGGCTGGGTCGGGGTGGCCGGGCGGGTCGTCAACGACGGTGTGCGACACCTGGATTGACGGCTCGGGCCACGCGGGCGGTCTAGCCTTGCCGGTGCAGCACCGCGGCGAGGTGGTCCTGCAGTGGTTGCCCGACCGCGCCCATCCGCACGGTGTAGGACAGTTCGTCGCCGTCGATGCGGAACGAACGGCCAAGCGCCGTCACCTCTTTGGCGCTGGGGGTCAGCCCGACGGCCGTGGTGGCCATCTGCATTTCGATGACGTCACCGCTGACCGAGTAGGTGCCCACCTCGATTTCGGTGATGCCGCTGGGATGCGCCAGGACCAGCTCGACGTGGCCCGGTCGGGGCACCCGGAGATATCCGGTTTCGGCGTGCAGCGGCTTGCCGTCGGCCACCGCCTTGGTTTTCTGCCCGTAGGCCAGAAACGGTTTACCGACGTGGGCGAACACGACTTCCTCGAGGTAGTCGAACGGCGGGATCGTCGGGTACTTTCCCGCGCCCTGGCCGGACCAGGTCCCAAGGAGCGGGGCCAGCGCCGCAAGGTCGGGATGCAAGTCAGGGGGCATGAATTTGAGCCTAGCCGGGCGACGATGCGGGCCGGGACGGCCCGGGGAGGAGCCGGGCGATTCAGACCTAGCCGGGCGACGATGCGGGCCGGGACGGCCCGGGGAGGAGCCGGGCGATTCAGACCCAGCCGGGCGACGATGCGGGCCGGGACGGCCCGGGGAGGAGCCGGGCGATTCAGACCTAGCCGGGCGACGATGCGGCCCGGGGAGTGCTGTCAGCCCGGGGTGGCCACTCCGCGGTGATCCCGGAGTGCCTGGATCTCGCGTTCGAAATCGTCTGCGGACTCGAATGAGCGATATACCGAGGCGAACCGCAGGTAGGCCACCTCGTCGAGGTCGCGCAGCGGCCCGAGGATGGCCAGGCCCACTTCGTGACTGGGGATCTCCGGGGAACCCGCGGCGCGCACGGTGTCTTCGACCTGCTGGGCCAGCAGGTTCAGCGCGTCGTCGTCGACCTGGCGGCCCTGGCAGGCGCGGCGGACGCCGCTAATCACCTTTTCCCTGCTGAACGGCTCGGTGACGCCGCTG
Organism: Mycobacterium sp. 1245852.3; assembly: GCF_001669335.1. NCBI lineage: Bacteria > Bacillati > Actinomycetota > Actinomycetes > Mycobacteriales > Mycobacteriaceae > Mycobacterium > Mycobacterium sp. 1245852.3. The sequence continues at coordinate 8,900 of NZ_LZLL01000583.1, forward strand.
CGCTTGACCACCGCCAGGACCGCGGTCTCCACCGTGGTGAAACGTCGTCCGCACTCGGGACAGGAGCGGCGCCGGCGGATGGCCTGGCCTTCGTCGGTTTCGCGCGAGTCGATCACCCGGGAGTCGGGATGACGGCAGAACGGACAGTGCATGACCGCTCCTTCACCGTGCCGACAAACAACCGCAGGACTTTGAGCGTACCCGCGCGCCGATCTG
>NZ_LZLL01000584.1:0-10892 GCF_001669335.1 Mycobacterium sp. 1245852.3
ACACCACCTGCCAACTATCCGCTCGACATCGACTGGCTCAACGACGTTGGAGCAGCCAGCTTTCAACGCGCACATGACCCGGGCGGCAAGCTCCGCCAGCAAGCAGCGATGTTCGCCGCCCCAAACCGCAGCCGGGCACTATCCACCTTGACGCTTCCGGCCCTGGTCATGCACGGCACCCTCGATCCGCTCATCAAACCCGTCGGCGGCTACGCCACCGCTAAAGCTATCCCCGGCGCCAAACTCGTCATGCTCGACGGCATCGGACACGGCGCATTCCCACGGCAGGTCTGGCCCACAATGCTCGACAACATCACCCAGATCGCCATATAGGCGCCCCTCTTCACGCCGTTGCCTGTCCCGAAAATTTCGGCGGACCTCCGGATTCACAAGGTATGGCGATTCCTTGAAGTGCCAGCGCCGGAGGCGATTTCGGCCAAATTCGGCGGTCACCGCCCATCTCTAGCCCGACGACAAGAAAGTCACGCCGTGTCCCACCTCAACGCTCCACTGTCATGTGAAGGTCGCCGCCGCGTCGTTGAGCGCCGCCAGACTCGCCCCATCGCTCATGTCGCCGCCGAGATGGGTATCTCGCGGTCGTGCGCGTCCAAGTGGGTCAACAGCTACCGCCGCCACGGTGAGCTGGGCCTGCAAGATCGCTCATCGGCACCGCACCGGCAGCCGACGACGGCGTCAGCCGAAACTGTCGCCAAGATTGAACATTTGCGTCGCCCTTGAAAGTGGTCAGCATCGCGAATCACCTTCGAGCTCAACAATGAGGGCATTGCAATCAGCCGACGCACCGTAACCCGCCACCTCGCCCAGCTGGGACTTCAACGTCGCCGATTCATTGATCCGAACGGCGCCAGCAACTGCAAGCCGCGCAAAATCATTGCCCGGTGCCCCGGTCACCAGATCCACCTCGATGTCAAGAAGGTCGGACGCATACCCGACGGCGGTGGATGGCGCACCCACGGCCGTGCCAGCAGCCAGGCCCGTGCTGTCGCTCGTGGCAAGGCCCACGGCGCGCGCGGCGGATATGTCTATCTGCACTCCGCCATTGATGGGTTCTCCCGCCTCGCCTACACCGAAGCATTGACCGACGAGAGAGCATCTACGGCAATCGGATTCATGCACTGGGCCCGGGCCTGGTTCGCCTCACACGGCATAGTACGGATTGAACGAATCATCACTGATAACGGAGCCTGTTATAGGGCCGACTTTTTCGCCCGCGCGATGCTCGGAGCGCATCACCAAAAGATCGCGCCCCACACACCGCGCCATGACGGGAAGGTGGAGCGCTACAACCGCATCCTGGCAGAGGAGTTTCTCTACGCCCGTGCCTGGAGCTCAGAACTCAGCGCAGCGAAGCACTCAAAATCTGGAACATCCACTACAACTACCACCGACCACATTCTGCCGCCGGCGGCCAGCCACCGGCGGCGCACTTCTCAACGAGCGTCACCAACGTCATGGCCTCATACATCTAGCCGAGAGTTGTGCTCGTCGGAGACCACCTGCATCGATGGCGAGCTTGCGTAGTAAGGCGCCGGGCGGGCCCAATGCCGGATGCGCGTTCGGACTGGGCCCCCGCCCGCGTAGGTAGTTGCAGGACAGCTATCAAAATTCGATCACGTGCTGTGAGGGTTTGGTTTGTGGCAGCCCAAAGTATTCGCAGAACGCCATCGGGAATACCAAGCATGGCAGTCGCCTTCTTGTAGGCTCAGATGCCATCGAGCTGCTTCAACGAGGGGAAGCCCATGGTCGCTGGATGAAAACGTCAAGTTGATGAGACGCATCTACCCCAGTGTTCGGTGAACCATACTGTGCGGCAACCGCAACGGTCTGAATACAGCAGCGAATTTTATTTCGCCCTGCTGCAAAAAAGGTCCCCGACCGCCGCCGCTGGAACACTAGCGCGGAGCTAGGGATCGCGATCCTCACCTGGATCGAACGGGCCTAGAATCGCGACGACGCAGGCCGTCCTCGGACAGTTGACCCCGATCGGATTCGAACCTGACCACACCGGCCAGTCGGGCGGGGGTGACCGAAAACTGCCACCTCATCGTGCAGCAGACCCTACGCCGCGGAGCTTGGGCGGGGGCGAGCTTCTAAAGTAGAAACATGATTGCAGTAGAGCCGAGGGTAGTTCTCTCAGCGGCTGGCGGGATGCTCGCCGGTTACCTCATGTGGCTAGTAGGTGGCGTGATCATCACCGCAACTCTGCCTGTGAGCTTCTGGGTGGCCGCCTCGGTGATCCTGTTGGTCGCGATCACGGCCGGTGCACTCGGCTTCTGGCGTCATAAGCAGGGCCTGTTGGCGACCGCGCTGCTGTGGATGCCGGCGTTACCGATTCTTGCCAGTGTCTATTTGCTGATTTGCATTGTCCGCTGAAGTGTTTGGGGTGCCAGCGCCGTTGATTAATGGCCGCGACGGCCGACTGGTTTCTGAGTCCGGCAGTTCGCTTGCACAGTAAGCGATGTCGGCGAGCTTCGTCGCCAGCCCTACGGCGACGTTCACCCGATCGACGGCTGCTGATCGACGCCGCCGAGAACTTGTCGGTGGTAGAGCCGACAATTCAATCGTGAGTACGACCGCGAGGATCGACCAGTACGCCTCCTGCATTCCTGAAAATCCTTCAGGGATTGTAGATCTGAGTGAATCGCGCCAAAAGTGGTGGCTGTGGCAGTACCTACCAAGCTGGAGTCGAGAGCACATCAGCGAGTACGTCGTGCACTTGGCGCGGTCCAAACCTCAGTGTTACTCGATGTGGTCCCACGAAGCTCGAAATCCTCTGCCCCGGCGAGGGATTCCCCTGGCACGGGTAGGTAGTGACAATCTGTACCATCTCGTGTCTCGGGCCGGGTTGTGGTGTGGTTGTCGGAGAGCGACTAGACCTGTTGCGCCTGAGGTTGACCACACCCTGGCACAGCACGAACGCGTTCCGTCCTGGTGGGGAGATGGACGCGCGGGACGATGGAATGTCACCTTGGGTGACGAGATCCGTGGGCCGGAAATGGTGCCCTATGCGAAAAGGTGCCCGTTGCCTCCACGAATCGGAGTCTGGTCACCATACTGTGGTCAAGAATCACTCGAATCGCGAATTCGCAAGGTGTTGATCGACTCGTTTGGTCGCGCGTGCGCAGTTTGCGGCGTCGCACCCGGAGCGTCTGTCGACCATGACCACTTCAGCGGACTGGTCCGCGGGTTGCTCTGCATTGATTGCAACGGCAGGGTGGACTGTTGTCCGCACGTGCAGAACTGCATGTTCGCTGACTATTTGAACAATCCTCCCGCCGGGGATCTGCGGCTGAAGTACAAGGGGAAGCCCCGGGACTACGAAGATCGCTCCATTGCCGCGGCTATCGGGGTGAGCAGCATCCTTGAGACGCCATCGGTTTCGGGCTGGCACTGGCAAGCGCCGGTGTCACCGTGCTCTCTCGTTGACTGTCAGGCGCGGCGGCTCGCTAGAACTGGATGCTGCAAGTGGAACGCGCACGAGCCTAAGGCGAGCGTTGATAGTTGAGAGTCTGAGCGCACGTGCTGCATAGCGTCTTCACATGTAAGCCATTCGCCTGGTGGCACAGTGAGGACTCTTCGCGGCCGCAGCGTTCGCAGATTACGGCAGACGCTCGTTCAGCCTCTTCTGCAATCGAATCGAATGCATCCAGGGTTTCAGGGGAGGGCGCGCCGCCGCTCGGCCAGCAGTAGTAGCGCAGAGTGCCGAACTTCTGCTTGACCTGGTGGACAACATAATTGGGATCAACGCTGCTCAGCTGGCGATCGACCTCTGTGATGAGTGGATACCAGCCTCGATCGACATCGATGTAGCGACCCCATGGCGGAGGGATGCGGGAGAGAATCTCGGTCAGCGCCGGTGTATAAATTCCGGCGTCGTCTGGTACGTCTGCGTTCAAGTCGTTCGTGGGTGGCACTAGATGTCCGTATGTCCAGCCTTCCGGCGAAGTGTCGCGCGGTCAGTGTCAATCGATCGACGGAGTTCTGACATCGCTTCGTGACATGCGCGGAGCTTCGACAGCAGCTCCGACAGCGTTGGACTGAATTTGAAGTCGAAATCCGTTGGCTTGGAGGAACCAGCGTACTTTTGCGCTCGGTAAACCGTGCGTTGGCTTCGCGTTGCACCACCGAGGTGGAGTACTTGTCTGACGGTGAGACCGGTTCGGAGGAGGCCTCGATCGCATAAGTGCGTCCCGTCGACATAGATCGCTGTGAAATTGGCGAGGATTGCGACCATTTCGTCGTAGATGCTTCCGATCTCTGCGACTAACTGGTCATGCTGAGCGATCAAGCGGCTCCGATTACCGATGCTGACTCGTTCGATCTCGCGAATATTGCGATTGACCGAGCGAAGATCAGCGGCGAGCGCCATGCGGCGGTCCTTCAGGGTGACCAGTTGATCGAGGTAAGTCTGCATCTTGCGACCGATGCGATCTGTCGCTTGGACAATAGGCGCTTCCAGCTCGGAGCAGCGAATGCGTTTGAGTTCGGTGATCTGCTCGCTCGCCTCAAAGGCAGGGTCAATCTGCGTCGCCAATCGCAACTGCCGCAGTCGCGGCGCTGTGCGTGCCCTTCCCTCATTTGATAGGCAAAGTGCATCGAGTACCTGCTGGAGCGGCGCGCCTGCACGGAAGCACTCGACGGCGGCCTCCCAACACTGACTGCTCACGTCTGCCTGCGGATGGATGCGCCTCGTTCGCATGAGCCGAGGTTAGCGCGGGCGGGCGACAGGGCGTATTAAAACGCGCTGAACTGCGGTTTTGCCAGTATCTGGTGAGGCATTGGCGGTTCTCGTCGCCGCTATCAACATTGTTCGTGACATGGCAACAGATGTTGCGAGATAGCAACAGCGAGAGGAACTGAGCATGCCCGAACTGAGCAAGATGACTTTGACAGTAGACCCCACGACGGTGCTGCTCATCGGAACCGGTGGGACAGCACGGACACGCGCGCAGTACGAGAACGGCGTCAAGACGGACACCAATGTGCAGCGGGGAGGGGTTGACGTACACCGTCTGACGGGCGTCGCGGTGTCGGTCGGCGGAATCGGCCTCGATGGCGCCACCGTCGAGACTGCAACGCCGCTCGAAAATGTCCAGGCAGGAAGCATTTTCAAGGCAGAAGGCTTGACCGAGGTGTCGGTGCGTGCCGAGGGCCGGGCGGGATTTGGCAGCGGGTCACCGCGTGGTGTCCTGGCGGTGACTGTCTTCATCGAGCGTCTGGTGCCTGTCGGTAATGCGAACGACGTCATCCGCTCCGGCGCATCCGCTCGCCGGCCCGCGAGTGGGGAGTAGTTGTGCCACAACTAAAATGGATTGCCCTGATTGCAATCGCTCTGGCGTTGTTCGTGTTCGCGGCCCCCTGGCCGGGCAGTGGTTTCCTCTTCCTGTGCGCGTGTGCTGCAGTGAGTTATTCCATCATGAGAAGCCGCCGCGAGAGCGGGCCGGCTCCATCGCTTTACCTCGCAGATGTGCAGTACGCGGTGAACCTGATTACAGACGAACAGTCGCGGTTCGAGCTTTTCGACGTAATTGGGCTCTTTGTGCGGCGGAAGGACAAGCACGGGCGATCTGTGCGCTGGATGCCGCGGTTGTTGAGCTTAACGGCAACGGTATTCGGTGCGAGCGCGCGATTCGAGGCTGTGGACGGACAGGAGCTCGCGGACTGGCACCGGGCTACCGGACGCCTGGCAACTGCGTTGATGGTGCCTGCAGTGGTGGCATCGGAACCTACTCCTGGGGTGTTTCAGCTCGATCTACGAGCTTTCGATCCCCTTGAGACACCCATCACTCTCGATTCCGTTAAGGCCTTGTCTGAGTGGTCGTTAGAACTAGGGCGGGACGAATCCGGGAATGTGAAGTCGGTCGCCATTTCGAATGTCTCTGGGGTGGTCGTAGGTGGTCTCCCAGGATCGGGCAAAACCGCTTGGCTGACACAGACTTTGGGGTCATTCGCGGGATGCGATGCAGCCCAGATGGTTGTCATTGACGGAAAAGGGGGGATGGATCTCTCTGCGTTAAGGCCACGCAGTTACCGTTTCGTTGACGACGATATGGATCTAGACGCCGTGATCGATGTGCTGAGTGAGGTCAAGGAGCTGGTTCGCGAGCGATCGCAGAAGTTGCATCACCTGTTTGGCACATCGAACTTCTGGAATCATGGCCCGACGAGAGAGGTGCCGGTCGTCCTGGTCCTCATCGACGAATGCCAGACATTTCTGGACTCACGACAGCTCGTCGGCAAGGAAAACAAAGCCAAGGGCGGGGAAATCCACGCGCTGGTCAGCTTCCTCGTCAGAAAGGGACGCTCGGCCGGAGTGGTCACGATTCTGACGACTCAGAAACCGACAGCTGACTCCCTGCCAACCGATGTCCGCGACAACTCTTCTGTCAGAGTCTGTTTCGGTGTGCAGTCGCGGTATGCGGCTGAAGCAGTTCTTGGAGACGATTGGTCAACGGACTGCAGTGCCAGTCCCCTGGGCGCTCCCGTGGGGGTCGGTGTGGCCTCGGTCGATGGCGGCTTCTTGCGGTTCCGCGCACCCTACGTGCGAGAGGCGGTGGTTGAGGACTGGGTGAACCGTTTCGCTGGCCTCACACGAGATCCAGCACAACTTCTTCACAATCGACTGGCGCAGTCGTCATGACGGCGTCATATGAGCGCGACACCGAGCGTGGTGTGAACCTGATCTTCGCGACGCTGACGATCGCGGCCGGAATCATCTGGTGTTCCGCTGATTTGGCAGAGAATCGCCGCGCAGATACTGAAATTACATCGCCGCCGGGGTCTTCTGGCGCCTCTGGGCCGGCGCTCTCGGCCGGGGCTGCGTGCGCACCGCCCGGCCCAAATGCTCGGACACAAGCCGCCGGAACGGCGGCGCGTGAGTCGCTGTCGAGCACGTCTGGGACGGAGGGAACAGATGGGAAATCAGGCAGCTAAGAGATCGGTTGGGCGGACCGAGTATTTGACGATTCAACAGCTGGCCGAGAAGTTTCAGGTCAGTGTGGGGTGCATTCGTTCATGGCGTCTTCGCGGTGAAGGACCGCCTGCGATCAAACTGGGAAGTTCGCTTCGCTGGGACTCGGCAGAGGTCGATCGGTGGGTCGATGCTCAGCGGGAATCGCGTTGGGGATAGAGGCTATTGGTATGAGGAAGGGTCGGTTTGCGGCCGGTGTGGCGGCGGGGAGTCCCAATGTTTCGTGGCCGGATATGCACGATGGAGTCCTCGTTGAGCGCGAAGTTATGAATGCTTCGTGGTCAGAGGTCGACATGTCAGATGACGCCACGGTGGATGACGAGGGCGGCACGACATGGGGGCAACCCGCTGTGCTGGTGAGTGAATGATCGAGAGTCGGGAAGGGCCCGGCGCCTCACGCGTGTACAGAGCGCGCGTGTACTACCGCGGCCGGTACGTCGCCTCGCGAACGTTTCCGCGAAAGCGCGATGCGCAGGAGTGGGAGCGGAAGCAGGTTGACGCGCTAAAGACGGGTATCTGGGCAGATCCGAAGGCGGGGGAGAAACCGGTTCGGGAGTGGTGCGAAATTTGGTTCGCCGCACAGCCACCACGGCAGCCCGCTACGGAACGGAAGATCCGCGGTGTCATCAACAAACAGATCGCGCGGGCTTTCGGCCGGCGTCCCCTGGTGTCGGTGCGACCATCTGACGTGCAGGAGTGGGCTGCCGAAATTGCGCGCAAGCAGTCACCGGCGACAGCGCGCCACGCGCTCGGTGTGCTCCGTCGTGTTTTCGACTACGCCCTCAGGGACGGCGCGGTGCATCGCAATCCAGCCGCGGGCATTCGATTGCCGAAAGTGCAGGGCAATGATCCCCATCCGCTGTCTCACGAGGAACTCTGGGCACTGGCCGACCAGTTGAGCTCCCCGCGAGATCGTCTGCTCGTTTTGGTTGGGGGGTACTGCGGCCTGAGGTGGGGCGAATTGGCCGCTCTGCGCTGGTCCGACGTCGATTTCACTGCGCAAAAGATTCGGGTGTCTCGTTCCTACTCGGAGGAGGCGCCGCGAGGCGAGATGGCGCCCGTCAAGGATCATCAGGCCCGCTCTGTGCCAGTCCCTGCGGTCGTGTCGGAGGAACTCGCCGAGTTCGGCTCCGCGCGCATTGCACAAGACCTCGTATTCCCGTCGGCCAATGCGACCCCGCTTCGCAACCGGAACTTTCGTCGCGATGTCTTCGACTCTGCAGTAGACGCCCTCAAACTAGACATCACTCCGCACAACCTCCGCGACACAGCTGCGTCGCTCGCGATCCAAGCCGGTGCCTCCGTTGTCGCAGTTGCGCGTCTGCTCGGCCATGAGTCCGCTGCGACGACGCTGAACCACTACGCAGGCTTATTCCCGTCTGATCTGGACGACGTTGCGCACCGGCTCGACGCTGCGGCTCGTCGCGTGCAACGAAGTGGCAGCCCGGCGGACGATATGCACATGAACGAGAAGTGCCGATGGATTGCGGCGCACGAGGTCGTTGAAATGCTGAGTAGCACGCCGGTCGACGATAGTTTCTACCAGGACGTCTATGGGACGTCAGGGGATGAGGATGTGCTCAGCCGCGATAGCGGTCGCGATAACGAGCCGGATGGGTTTCGAGGAGGCAGCACCGATCATCGGGCAGTTCGGGAGCGGCGCCAGGATGCCCTTACCGACAAGCAGCGCCAGACTTACGAGCAGGCGTACCAGGACGCCAAATGCGATTCGCCACCATCCGACACCACAGAAGCACCGACCACACACCGACCAGAGGGGAGCGACCAGCAGTAGGGCAACCGCCCGGAAACATGCGCTGAGCTGCAGAAACGCAAAGTGCCCCCGGCAGGATTCGAACCTGCGACACCGGCTTTAGGAGAGCCGTGCTCTATCCCCTGAGCTACGAGGGCGGACGGGCCTGAGCTTACCGGCAGGCCGACCCCTGAATCGCCACGGCGGTCAGCGCAGTTCGGCGATCACCTTCGAGAAGTTCTCGATGTTGTTGTCCTGCACGGTGAAGGACGAGACGCCGTACTTCTCCCGGTACCCGGACAAGGTGTCGGCGATCTCGCGCGGCGAACCGCTGAGCACCGAGGGCTGCGACAGGATCTCCTCGTCGGACAGATCCGGCGAATAGGCGCGGGTCAGCTTGAGGTCGGGCTCGGTCTCGCCGGCCCGCGGCATCGCGGTGATGGCCAGATTCAGCTCCAGCGAGTCGAACCGATCTCCGGCGGCCTTGCGGACGAAGTCGACCCGCTCGGCGAACGGGTCCTCGACGTCGCGCACCCTGGATCCGGTCAGCCCGATGATGTCGGCGTTGCGGGCGGCGATCGTCAGCACCCGATCGCCGTTGCCGGCGATGATCAGCGGCGTCGACGGGTGGTGCTCTTTCAGGTACTTCGTCATGTGTTCGAGGTAGTCGACCCGCTCGCGGGCGCTGGGATACGGGATCTCCGCGGCTTCGAACTCCTCGCGGACGTAACCGGTGCCCAGCCCGATCTCCAGGCGGCCGTCGCTGAGCAGGTCCAGTGCCTGCATGTCCCGGCTGAGCAGGGCCGGCTTGTAGAACGCCGAATTGAGCACATACATGCTCAGCCGCAGCGTCGTGGTGGCCATCGCGACCGCGGTCAGCGTCGGGAAGGGCGCGGCGGCGCCCAAATGGTCGGGCACACAGAGGATGTCGAAGCCGGCGTCCTCAGCGCGCTTGGCCTTGTCCAGCAGGGCATCGCGCGACTTGAAGAACCGCATGCTCATTCCGAAGCGAAAATCCTTGGCCACCAACATTCTCCGTTCAACGATGCGATATCGACCAACTGCGGGCGGCGTCGGCCAACCCCTGGATCAGGGCGCTGGTGACCGACGACAAACCGTCGTCACCCGGCAGCGGGCTGCGCGGGCTGATCCCGCGGACCCGCGCCGAGAGCTCCAGCTGGGTTCCACCGGCACGCACCCGGTTCACCGGGTTGCGCGGATGCCGGCCACGCAGTTCCGGTGGGATCTCGTCGAGGTCGGTGATCAACTGGTAGCCGTCCAGCCGGACGTGCCGGGCCAGGTGGGCGGCCAGCGCCCGGTTGCGGCCCCCCGCCAGTAGCTGGGTGCTGCGGCCGTCGCGGCCGTACCCGTGCAGTGACACCGCGACGTCGACATGGTCGAGGAACTCGGCGAGCCGCGGTGATTCGGCCGGGTCGAACAGCGCCGACGCCAGGTGGTGCGGGTAGCGATCGGGATGGCGCACCACATACACCGACGCACCGGCCTCCTCGGCGGCGCGTTCGGCGATCACGTCCGTCATCTCTTCCAGCCCACCGCCGTGGATCGCCAAAAAGCCGAAACGCGAACGCAATTGGCTGCTCTCCGTCACGCCGGGCTCGCTCAGTAACGCCGAAAACGATTGCGGCCCAGCCCCGGACGTCGACGATTTCGGGCGGGGCCAGCCGGCCGGATCCCAGCGGCGCAAGAAGTCGACCCAGCGTTGCGGCAACCCGTGCTGGGTGGCGCCGTCGATGATCTTGGGTAGGTAGCCCGGCCGCGGTGGGCCCGGCGTCACCCGGTGGTCGATGTACACCCAGGCCGGCGCCGGTCCGTCGTCGGTGTGCACGGTCATTTCGTCGCGCCGGTAGCGCACCGGCACACCCTCGGCGCTGTCCAACGTCGCCAAGTCACCGTCGGAGATCTGCCAGACCACCCCGTAAACCTGGTTACCGGCGAGCGGTTCGACGGTGGCCACGCCGCGCTGGTTGATCAGCCAGTCGTGGTCGGCCAGCACCGCCGGCCGCGGATCCGCGGCGTCGGGGCAGCGCTGCGCCATCTGACGGACGCATAGGTTCGACCCGTATGCGAAGTAAAGGTGCCGGCGGGCCGGCATTCAGCCGGTCACCGTCAGCCAGATGAGCACCACGT
>NZ_LZLL01000585.1:0-5013 GCF_001669335.1 Mycobacterium sp. 1245852.3
CGCCAGCCCCAAGCCGGTCGAGCGGGAGTTCGTCCGGCGCGTCCGCGCCAAAGGCGTTTCCTGCACGGTGCGCGACACGCGCGGCCGCGAGATCAGCGCCGCGTGCGGACAGCTGGCCGCCGAAGGCGGGTAGCGCGCGGTCGCCGGGTGAACCCGTAGGGCGACGCGCACGTCTTAAAGGCATAACTTCAGCAACCCGGGGGTGTGCCGTGATCCGCTTGTTCTCTCCGCTCAAGTTGTTTGTCGCGGCCCTCATCGCCGCGGCACTGATAGTGGTGCTCGGTGGCGCGCCGCGCGCGGCCGCCGCCGATGACCGGCTGCAATTCAGCGGCACGACCCTGGCTGGTGCGCCGTTCAACGGCGCCAGCTTGCAGGGCAGGCCCGCGGTGTTGTGGTTCTGGGCGCCGTTTTGCCCGTTTTGCAACGCCGAGGCCCCAGGCGTCAGCCAGGTGGCGGCCGCCAATCCCGGCGTCACCTTCGTCGGCGTCGCCGGTCACTCGGATGTCGGCGCGGAACAGAACTTCGTCTCCAAGTACGGCCTGAGATTCACCAACCTCAACGACGCCGACGGCTCGATCTGGGCCCGCTACAACGTCCCCTGGCAGCCCGCCTACGTGTTCTACCGCGCCGACGGCAGCTCGACGTTCGTCAACAACCCGACCTCGGCGATGTCCCAGCAGGAGCTTTCCGACCGGGTCTCGGCCCTGAGGTCCTGACTCGGTGGACCAGGGTCTGGTCGGCCTGGCCTTCGCCGCCGGATCGGTGGCCGCGCTGAACCCGTGCGGTTTTGCCATGCTGCCCGGCTACCTGCTGCTGGTGGTGCGCGGCCAGGGTTCGGGGGCGGTCTCGGGTGCGGCGGCGGCCGGGCGTGCGCTGGCGGCCACCGCGGGGATGGCGCTGGGCTTCCTGACGGTGTTCGGCGCGTTCGGCGCCCTGACCGTTTCGGCGGCGAGCACCGTGCAGCGGTTCCTGCCGTACGCCACCGTGGGCGTGGGTGTGGTGCTGATCGGGCTCGGGGCGTGGCTGCTGGCGGGCCGGGGACTGTCGGCCCTGACCCCACGACCGCTGGGCCCGCGGTGGGCGCCCACCGCGCGGCTGGGCTCCATGTACGGCTACGGCATCAGCTACGCGATCGCCTCGTTGTCGTGCACCGTCGGGCCGTTCCTGGCCGTCACGGCGGCCGGCCTACGCGGGGGATCGGCCGTCACCGGGGTGGCGATCTATCTCGCCTACAGCGCGGGGCTGACCCTGGTGGTCGGGGTGCTGGCGGTCGCCGCGGCCACGGCGAGCACGGCGCTGATGGACCGGTTGCGCCGGCTCTTGCCGTTCGTCAACCGGATCGGCGGCGCGTTGCTGGTGCTGGTCGGGCTGTACGTGGCCTATTACGGCGGTTACGAGGTGCGACTGTTCGGCGCCGGCGGCGACCCGCGGGACGCGGTGATCACCGCGGCCGGGCGGCTACAGGGCGCGATGGCCGGCTGGGTGCATCAGCACGGGATGTGGCCGTGGCTGGTGGCCGTGTTCGCATTGACGGCCGTGGTGATCGGGGGCGCCTGGCATCGCCGGGTGCGCCGCTAGGGCAAACGCGCGGCCGGCTACCTGATCCAGCCGCGGCGGCGGCCCCACAGGTCGCGGATCAGCGCCACGAGGATCAGCGCGGCAAACCCGATCAGGAACCAGTTCTCGATGTGGCCGACATGGTTGCCGCGCAGCATCGCCAGCAGGAATCCGAAGCCGATCAGGCCGGCGATGTGCCAGGTCCGGTGATTGATCCTGCTCCAACCCCACGCTGCCGACGGCACCTCGACGTCGTCGACGCCGGTGAAGCGCTCCACCTCGGTACTGGCCACGGCGAATCCCCTTCGGATCGGATTGGCTTGTCGAACCCAAATTCTGGCATACCCCCGCCTGGCTCGACGGCCGCGGTCCGGCGGATGGCCCCGGTCGGTGCCGGGCGGCACAATGAATGAGTGACCAACCCGACGACCGACGGGCAAACGCGCGACCGGCTGCGCGTCCTGGTGCTCGGCAGCACCGGCTCCATCGGCACCCAGGCGCTGGACGTCATCGCCGCCAACCCGGACCGCTTCGAGGTGGTCGGCCTGGCCGCGGGCGGTGCCAACCTGGACACCCTGTTGCGGCAGCGCGCCGAGACCGGCGTGACCAACGTCGCGGTCGCCGACGAGCGCGCGGCGCAGCGGGTCGGTGACATCCCGTTCTGCGGGTCCGACGCGGCCACTCGGCTGGTGCAGGAGACCGAGGCCGACGTCGTGCTCAACGCGCTGGTGGGCGCGCTGGGCCTGCGGCCGACGCTGGCCGCGCTGGAGTCGGGCGCCCGGCTGGCGCTGGCCAACAAGGAATCGCTGATCGCCGGCGGTCCGCTGGTGCTCCGGGCCGCCAAGCCGGGGCAGATCGTGCCCGTCGATTCCGAACACTCCGCGCTGGCCCAGTGCCTGCGCGGCGGGGCCCCCGATGAGGTCGCCAAGCTGGTGCTGACCGCCTCCGGCGGCCCGTTCCGCGGCTGGACCGCCGCCCAGCTGGAGGACGTCACCCCGGAGCAGGCGGGCGCCCACCCGACGTGGTCGATGGGCCCGATGAACACACTGAACTCGGCCTCGCTGGTCAACAAGGGGCTCGAACTCATCGAGACCCACCTGCTGTTCGGCATTCCCTATGACCGCATCGAGGTCGTGGTGCACCCCCAGTCGATTGTTCATTCGATGGTCACCTTCATCGACGGCTCTACCCTGGCCCAGGCCAGCCCGCCGGACATGAAGCTGCCGATCTCGCTCGCCCTCGGCTGGCCGCAGCGGGTTGCGGGCGCGGCCGCCAGCTGCGACTTCAGCACGGCCTCTAGCTGGGACTTCGAGCCGCTGGACGACGACGTTTTCCCCGCCGTCGAGTTGGCCAGGCACGCCGGGCAGATCGGCGGCTGCATGACCGCCGTCTACAACGCGGCCAACGAGGAGGCGGCGGCGGCCTTCCTCGCGGGACGGGTCGGGTTCCCCGCGATCGTCAAAACCATCGCCGACGTGCTGCACGCCGCCGACCAATGGGCCGTGTCACCCGCTACCGTGGATGAGGTACTCGACGCGCAGCGCTGGGCACGCGAGCGGGCGCGGCGTTCCGTCGCACACGCCCGGCCCGCCGAGGTGTCGGCAAAAGCCTCCGGAATGGTGTGAGAAAGGTCCTGGGAGACCAGATGATGTTCGTAATCGGCATTGTGCTGTTCGCACTGGCCATCCTGATCTCGGTGGCCCTGCACGAGTGCGGGCACATGTGGGTCGCGCGCGCGACCGGCATGAAGGTGCGCCGCTACTTCGTCGGTTTCGGGCCCACGCTGTGGTCGACCCGGCGCGGCGAAACCGAATACGGCCTCAAAGCCGTGCCGCTGGGCGGCTTCTGCGACATCGCCGGCATGACGTCGGTGGAGGAGTTGGCGCCCGACGAGACCGACCGCGCCATGTTCAAGCAGAAGGTTTGGAAGCGGGTCGCGGTGCTGTTCGCCGGTCCCGCCGCGAACTTCATCATCTGCCTGGTGCTGCTTTACGGCATCGCGCTCATCTGGGGGCTGCCGAACCTGCACCCGCCCACCCAGGCCGTGGTCGGCGAAACCGCTTGTGTGGCACCGGAAGTGGCGCCGGGAAAGATCGCGGACTGCACCGGCCCCGGGCCGGCGGCGCTGGCCGGAATCCGGCCGGGCGACGTCATCGTCAAGGTGGGTGACACCCCGGTGTCGACCTTCGAGGACATGGCCGCCGCCATCCGCAAGGTGCACGGCAATGTCCCGATCGTCGCCGAGCGCAACGGCACCAAGATCACCACCTACGTCGACGTCACCACCACCCAGCGCTACCTGGGCAACGGGCAGGGCGCTCAGCAACAACCCTCGACGGTCGGCGCCATCGGCGTCGGCGCCGTCAAGGTGGCGCCCACCCGCTACGGGGTGTTCACCGCGATCCCGGCCACCGTTGCCTTCGCCGGTGACCTCACCGGCGAGGTCGGCAAGGCGCTGGTCGCGATCCCGACGAAGGTCGGTGCGCTGGTGCACGCCATCGGCGGCGGGCAGCGCGATCCGCAGACCCCGATGAGCGTCGTCGGCGCCAGCATCATCGGCGGTGACACCGTCGACCACGGGTTGTGGGTGGCGTTCTGGTTCTTCCTGGCCCAGCTGAACCTCATCCTGGGTGCGATCAACCTGGTGCCGCTGTTGCCCTTCGACGGCGGCCACATCGCCATCGCGGTGTTCGAGAAGATCCGTAACCTGGTGCGGTCGGCGCGGGGCATGGTCGCGGCCGCGCCGGTGAACTACCTCAAGCTGATGCCCGCGACATACGTCGTGCTGGTGTTCGTGGTCGGCTACATGCTGCTGACCGTCACCGCCGATCTGGTGAATCCGATCCGGCTGTTCCAGTAGAGAGAAGGCAGCGCACATGACTATCGGCCTGGGCATGCCGCAGACCCCGGCGCCCACGCTTGCGCCCCGGCGCCCCACGCGCCAACTGATGGTCCGCGACGTAGGGGTCGGCAGCGATTATCCGATCTCGGTGCAGTCGATGTGCACCACCAAGACGCATGACGTCAACACGACGCTGCAGCAGATCGCCGAGTTGACCGCCGCCGGCTGCGACATCGTCCGGGTGGCCTGCCCGCGCCAGGAGGACGCCGACGCGCTGGCCGAAATCGCCCGGCACAGCCAGATCCCGGTGATCGCCGACATCCACTTCCAGCCCAAGTACATCTTCGCCGCCATCGACGCCGGGTGCGCCGCCGTGCGGGTGAACCCCGGCAACATCAAGGAATTCGACGGCCGCGTGGGCGAAGTCGCCAAGGCCGCCGGTGCGGCCGGCATCCCGATCCGCATCGGCGTCAACGCGGGCTCGCTGGACAAGCGGTTCATGCAGAAGTACGGCAAGGCCACCCCGGAGGCGCTGGTCGAGTCCGCGCTGTGGGAGGCCTCGCTGTTCGAGGAGCACGGCTTCGGCGACATCAAGATCAGCGTCAAGCACAACG
>NZ_LZLL01000586.1:0-5490 GCF_001669335.1 Mycobacterium sp. 1245852.3
TACGTCACCCAGGCCCTGTCGAACATCAGCGGTCCCGTCGTCGCCGTCTCGGACTGGATGCGCGCCGTCCCCGAGCAGATCCGGCCCTGGGTGCCGGGCACCTTCGTCACCCTGGGCACCGACGGGTTCGGCTTCTCCGACACCCGGCCGGCGGCGCGGCGGTACTTCAACACCGACGCCGAGTCGCAGGTGGTCGCGGTGCTCGAGGCGCTGGCGCGCGACGGCGAGATCGACCCCTCGGTGCCGGTCGCGGCCGCCCGTCAGTACAAGATCGACGACGTGCAGGCGGCCCCGGAGCAGACGTCCGACCCCGGAGTGGCCTGAACCCCGCCTGTACACGGCGTGGCCCGCGTCGAGCGTGAAGGTAGTTTCACGTTGGGCGCCGAGTGTGAAGGTAGTTTCACGCTCGACGCCCCACCGGCCGCTCAGGCCAACGCATTAAGGCGTCCTTAAGAACGCCACGCCCCGCCTTTGGCGGAAACTTCCAGAAAAGTCGCGTAGGTTTTAGGGGTGAATGACAACCCCTTCGCCGGTCCGTTCGCCAAGCAGCCCCGATCGCCGCTGGAGTTGCTCGACACGGTGCCGGAGTCGGTGCTGCGGCGGCTGAAGCAGTACTCCGGCCGGCTGGCCACCGAGGCGGTCTCGGTCATGGGCGATCGGTTGCCGTTCTTCGCCGACCTTGAAGCATCGCAGCGGGCCAGCATGGCGCTGGTGGTGCAGACGGCGATCAACAACTTCGCCGAGTGGATGCAGGACCCGCACAGCAACGTCAGCCACACCGCGCAGGCCTTCGAACTGGTGCCCCAGGACCTCGCCCGCCGCATCGCGTTGCGCCACAGCGTCGACATGGCGCGCGTGACCATGGACTTCTTCGAGGAGGTCGTCCCGCTGCTGGCCCGCTCCGAAGAGCAGCTGACGGCGCTGACGGTCGGCATCCTGAAGTACAGCCGCGACCTGGCGTTCACGGCCGCGACCGCCTACGCGAACGCGGCCGAGGCGCGCGGGGCGTGGGACAGCCGGATGGAGGCCAGCGTCGTCGACGCGGTGGTCCGCGGCGACACGGGCCCGGAGCTGCTGTCCCGCGCCGCGGCGCTGAACTGGGACACCACCGCGCCGGCGACGGTCGTGGTCGGTACCCCGGCCCCCGGGCGCGACGGATCCACCGGTCCCGACGACAGCGAACGGGCCAGCCAGCGCGTCCGCGACATCGCCGCACAGCACGGGCGCGCGGCCCTCACCGACGTGCACGGCACCTGGCTGGTCGCGATCGTGTCCGGCCAATTGTCGCCGACCGACAAATTCCTGGGCGATCTGCTGGTGGCGTTCGCCGACGGCCCGGTGGTCGTCGGGCCCACCGCGCCGATGCTGACGGCTGCCTATCACAGCGCCAGCGAGGCGATCTCCGGCATGAACGCCGTCGGTGGCTGGCGCGGCGCGCCACGTCCCGTGCCGGCGCGCGAACTGCTGCCCGAACGCGCCCTGATGGGCGATGCGTCGGCCATCGTGGCGCTGCACACCGACGTGATGGGCCCGCTGGCCGACGCGGGTCCGACGCTGATCGAAACTCTTGACGCTTACTTAGATTGTGGCGGCGCGATTGAGGCGTGTGCCAGAAAGTTGTTCGTTCATCCAAACACCGTGCGCTACCGGCTCAAGCGGATCACCGACTTCACCGGCCGCGATCCCATGCAGCCCCGTGATGCATATGTGCTGCGAGTGGCGGCGACGGTCGGCCAGCTCAACTACCCGGCCCAACCCACCAGCGCCGCCACCCACGCCATGCCTGCGGTTCCGCTGCCGGTGAAAGCGGCGGTGGCGGGGCAATTCGGAAGATAGTGACCCAGGCAACAGGTCGCGGCACGATATCAAACCCGTAGCTTACGGAGCCGTTTTGTAGGGAGTACACAAAAACCTAAGACGAGGTTCATAATCTGTTACACCCGCCAAAACCGTTTCCACAGTGTTCTCTTAAACACGTGATTGCATTGCTTGCGCCCGGACAGGGTTCGCAGACCGAGGGGATGCTCTCGCCATGGCTGGAGCTCGCCGGCGCCGCTGACCAGTTGGCGCTGTGGTCCAAGGCCAGTGGCCTCGACCTCGTGCGCCTGGGCACCACCGCATCGACCGAAGAGATCACCGACACCGCGGTCACCCAGCCGCTGGTCGTGGCCGCCACGCTGCTGGCCCACCAGGAGCTGGCCAGGCGCGGCCTGTTGTCGGACGCGGAACTGGTCGTCGCCGGCCACTCCGTCGGGGAGATCGCCGCCTACGCGATCGCCGGCGTGATCGCCGCCGACGACGCCGTCGCGCTGGCCGCCACCCGCGGCGCCGAGATGGCCAAGGCTTGCGCCGTCGAGCCGACCGGCATGTCCGCGGTGCTCGGTGGCGACGAGGGCGAGGTACTGGCCCGCCTCGAGCAGCTCGACCTCTTCCCCGCCAACCGCAACGCCACGGGACAGATCGTCGCCGCAGGCCCGCTGACCGCGCTGGAGAAGCTGGCCGAGGACCCGCCGGAAAAGGCCCGGGTGCGCGCGCTCGGGGTGGCCGGAGCGTTCCACACCAAGTACATGGCGTCGGCGCTCGACGGCTACGCCGCCGCGGCGGCCGCCGTCCAGACGTCCGAGCCCACCGCCATGCTGCTGTCCAACCGCGACGGTAAGCCGGTCGCCTCGGCGGCCGCGGCGATGGAGGCGCTGGTCTCTCAGCTGACCCAGCCGGTGCGCTGGGATCTGTGCACCGCGACGCTGCGTGACCTGGAAGTCACTGCGGCCGTGGAGTTCCCGCCCGCGGGCACGCTCACCGGTATCGCCAAACGAGAACTTCGGGGGGTTACGGCACGTGCCGTCAAGTCGCCCGCAGACCTGGACGCTTTGGCCGAGCTCTAAAGCCAGCTCGGCCAGTTGCACAACCAGTACAACCGCATATCACGTCAATTCGACTAACACACAACACATTACGAAGGGAAGAAAGCTGTGGCTGTCAGCCAGGAAGAAATCATCGCCGGTATCGCCGAGATCATCGAAGAGGTGACCGGTATCGAGCCCTCCGAGGTCACCCCGGAGAAGTCGTTCGTCGACGACCTGGACATCGACTCGCTGTCGATGGTCGAGATCGCCGTGCAGACCGAGGACAAGTACGGCGTCAAGATCCCCGACGAGGACCTCGCCGGTCTGCGCACCGTTGGTGACGTCGTCTCCTACATCCAGAAGCTCGAGGAAGAGAACCCCGAGGCTGCCGAGGCGCTGCGCGCCAAGCTGGAGACCGAGAACCCCGAGGCGGTCGCCAACGTCAAGTCGAGGCTGGAAGCGGACAGCAAGTGAGCAAGCCTTCCACTGCTAATGGCGGTTACCACAACGTTGGGGTAACCGCCGTCACGGCGACGACGTCGATCGCGCCGGACATCGAGAGCACGTGGAAGGGTTTGTTGGCCGGCGAAAGCGGCATCCACGTCCTCGAAGACGAGTTCATCACCAAGTGGGACCTGCCCGTCAAGATCGGTGGCCACCTCAAGGAGCCCATCGACGAGCACATGAGCAGGCTCGACTTGCGGCGCATGTCCTACGTCCAGCGGCTGGCGAAGTTGCTCAGCACTCAGCTGTGGGAGTCGGCCGGCAGCCCGGAGGTCGACCCCGACCGGTTCTCGGTCGTGGTCGGCACCGGTCTCGGTGGCGCCGAAAGGATCGTGGAGAGCTACGACCTGATGAACGAGGGCGGCCCCCGCAAGGTGTCGCCGCTCGCCGTTCAGATGATCATGCCCAACGGCGCCGCGGCGGTGGTGGGCCTGCAGCTGGGCGCCCGCGCCGGGGTGATCACCCCGGTGTCGGCGTGCTCGTCCGGCTCGGAGGCGATCGCGCACGCGTGGCGCCAGATCGCTATGGGTGACGCCGATTTCGCCGTCTGCGGCGGGGTCGAGGGTCCCATCGAGGCGCTGCCGATCGCGGCGTTCTCCATGATGCGGGCCATGTCCACTCGCAACGACGAGCCCGAGCGTGCGTCACGGCCGTTCGACAAGGACCGCGACGGCTTCGTGTTCGGCGAGGCCGGGGCCCTGATGATCATCGAGACCGAGGAACACGCCAAGGCCCGCGGCGCCAAGCCGCTGGCCCGGTTGCTGGGTGCCGGCATCACGTCGGACGCGTTCCACATGGTGGCGCCCGCGGCGGACGGCGTGCGCGCCGGCCGGGCAATGCAACGGTCGCTCGAGTTGGCGGGGTTGTCCCCCAAGGACATCGACCACGTCAACGCGCACGGGACGGCAACGCCGATCGGTGACACCGCCGAGGCGAACGCCATCCGGGTCGCCGGCTGCGAGCAAGCGGCGGTGTACGCACCGAAGTCGGCCCTGGGGCACTCCATCGGTGCCGTCGGGGCTCTGGAATCTGTCCTCACGGTATTGAGCCTTCGGGACGGCGTGATACCGCCAACACTCAACTACGAAACACCCGATCCCGAAATCGATCTGGATGTTGTCGCGGGCGAACCTCGCTACGGCGATTTCCAATACGCGATCAACAACTCGTTCGGGTTCGGTGGTCACAACGTGGCACTCGCCTTCGGGCGGTACTGAGTACTACGTCCGGCGACGACGCGGGCCGCAGCAGGCCCGCGGAGGAGCCGGACAACATGGAAGGAACGTTCGCAAGACCCATGACAGAGCTGGTTACCGGGAAAACGCTCCCGAACGTGGTCGTCACTGGCGTCGCCATGACGACCGCGTTGGCTACTGACGCCGAGAACACCTGGAAGCTGTTGCTGGACAGCCAAAGCGGTATCCGCAAACTCGAGGATCCATTCGTCGAGGAGTTCGACCTGCCGGTGCGCATCGGCGGACACCTGTTGGAAGAATTCGACAGCCAAATGACCCGTATCGAGCTGCGTCGGACGGGTTATCTGCAGCGGATGTCCACCATTCTGGGCCGGCGGGTCTGGGAGAACGCTGGCTCTCCCGAGGTCGATCCCAACCGGCTGATGGTCTCCATCGGCACCGGCCTGGGGTCGTCGGAAGAGATGGTCTTCAGCTACGACGACATGCGCGCTCGTGGCATGAAGGCCGTCTCTCCGCTCGGGGTGCAGAAGTACATGCCCAACGGCGCGTCGGCGGCGGTGGGCCTGGAGCGCCAGGCCAAGGCCGGCGTGATCACGCCGGTGTCGGCGTGCGCGTCGGGTTCCGAGGGGATCGCGCAGGCCTGGCGCAACATCGTCTTCGGCGAGGCCGACATTGCCATCTGCGGTGGCGTGGAAACCCGTATCGAGGCGGTGCCGATTGCGGCGTTCGCCCAGATGCGCATCGTGATGTCGACCAAAAATGACGACCCGGTGGGGGCCTGCCGCCCGTTCGACCGCGACCGCACCGGCTTCGTCTTCGGCGAGGCCGGCGCGCTGATGGTCATCGAAACCGAAGAACACGCCAAGGCCCGCGGCGCCAACATCCTGGCCCGCATCATGGGCGCCAGCATCACCTCCGACGGCTACCACATGGTCGCCCCGGAC
>NZ_LZLL01000587.1:0-15033 GCF_001669335.1 Mycobacterium sp. 1245852.3
GCAAGCATTCACATACCGCCCACACCACACCCCGTGCCGGGTGGGCGGCGTGGGAGCGGGCATGGTGGCGGTGCGGCCCGCGTCGCAACTCCACACCCGGCCCAGCCGCCACGCGTCAAATCGCCAACGCTGAGACAGCGTGGCGGATCAGGTTGCGGATATCCTCAGGCCGTATCCCCCCCTGCAACGCGCAATCCAACATTCCCGCCATCGGATGAGCCGGCTCCTCTGCCAACGCCGCCTCGAGCGCGACACCGGCTAGCGGTCCTTCACCCCGCGAGAACGCGCTAAAACCGATAAGGCACAAAGCTTCTGATCGGTAGGGCCGTGGCAGCACCCGCGCCAGCTCGCCCCACAGGGTCTCTGCCGCGCCCGCCTCCGCGGAGTCCACCAACGTAAACAGCGCATCCCGCACCCGCACGTCGACCAGCGAAGCACCGATACGCGCCAAGTCGATATCCGACAAGACCTCTCCCTGACCCACGCGACGCACCGCAGCCACCGCCTGCCGCACCGCCACCTCAACCGCCGCCCCGCCAGCACCGGCAAGCAAGGGCGCCACTGCAGCCGCACGCTCAACGTCGACCGCCACTAGCGCCGCCAGCTCCTCCCGCGACCCATACATGCGGCGTCCCGCAACCACAGCCGCAGCCGCTGCAGCTGATGACGCCGGATCGCCGAGCACACCGGCCTTGCCGCACCCGTCCACACACTGCCACCGGCCCCCGGCCTCAACCCTGTCCACCATCACTGCATCAACAAGGCACACGCCGTCCGCTTCCAGCGCCTCCGCCAACGTCGCCGCCATGTCACCAAAGCGCTCGATGCGCATCATGCACGAGCTGGTCAGCGTCGATACGAACACCGCCACGGCGCCATCGGCACCGCTGCGACTCACCAGCACCGCTAACCGCTCAAGCGCATTCGTCGCCGCAACATCGCTGAGATCCACACGCAGAACACAACTTACGCATCCACCCTGAACGGCAGCCACCACCAACGACTCCGCAGGCCGAAAGCCAAGCATTCCCGGCAGATTTCGGACGACGTCACCGATGGACTCTGTGGTATACATCTTGCACTCCCCTTTGGGAATTATGGGCTAGTCCCAATGACCTGCCCTCACAACACCGATCGTATCCGCGGCCACCGACAATTACTGACGTCGAGAAACTCACCATGAAATAGCGGTGGCGACGCTGGCTGCTGCGACGGCCGCGCTGCTGCTACGACTGGGTGCTGCTGCTGCTGCTGCCACCTTCGCGACCGCCATCCATCCACCACCCCACGCCTGTGCCGGGTGGTGGATGGATGCGCGCTGTGGCCAGCCTGTCCAACGGCACGGATCGACCACGAGAACAAAAGTCGGTCGGACTTTGTCAAGATGAGGGGCGTGACGATGCTTCATGGAACATTGGCGACCATCCTGACGGCCGTCGTTGTGGTATTCATTGCCGCCAGTATGTTGCGGTCGCTCCACAACGTGGTTCGCCACGAGCGCGTCCGCCAGGAGTATCGCCAAACCGTTCTGGCGATACGCTGGTGGATGCTTCCGGCGGCGATTGTCCAGCTCACCGTCGTGATTGCTGTCTACGTCGCGCTCGTGAATGTATTTCCGCTGCTTGGGTGGGGTTGGTGGCGGATGTTAGGCAATAGCGGCAACGTCGGTCTCGCACAGACGGGACAGAGCGGGTGGATCTGGGCAGTGGTTGGAGTTGCGGTGCCAATTGTCGTGGCCGCTCTGGTTCCATGGGTAGCCCATGCCGAAGAGCTAGCGTTTCGCTATCGCGCTGAACAGCAAGGTATTCGCCGAAAAGTAACGAGGCAAGTCGTGTTCGGGTTGACTCATTTTTGGGCGGGAATACCAATCGGGGCCTGCTTAGCGCTGACCATTAGCGGGCTGTACTTCCTGATGGTGTACTTGCGCGCCATTGCGACACTGGGCCCCGAGGTGGAGGCGGCGCGACAAATGCCCCAGTACGAACGTCTGCCCTCCCCTGCGCTGACCGACAACGAGGATCCCAACGCGTGGACGGAACTGCGCAGAGAACGTGAGCGCGTGCGTACGGAGAATGAGCGACGACGCAACGAGTGGGCCGACAGCCTCGCTGATCAGATATCAGCCAGCCGCGACCGTGTTGATCAGGTGAGACGGCGTGCGGTCGCCAAATCCGCCGCCGCGCACGCGGTCAGCAATTGGGTGGTGATCGTTCTGCTCGTGGTGTTCCTCGCCTTGCGAGCGCTAGCTCGCTATGGCTCGCAATAGCATGATCGCGGGTGCGGCTTGGGGATACCGAAAACAACGAGCCCCAACCTGCTCAGCCCGGAGACGCTGAAGGGTTTGGCGTCAACGACCGCCTCACTGAGGTAATTCGCGGCGGCGGGCTCAAACCTGGTGGCGCGAATTTGGTTGGTGCTGTTTAGGTCTCGCTGTCCAACTACTGTCGGGCGCCGAACACCGGCTTGGAAGGTCCGCGCCACGGCCGGCCGCTTTCCATGATCTCGTGCTGGGAGTCTTCAACCGACGGAGCATCCAGTTCTCAGGTAGAGACTGGCGGTGGGCTATCGCGCAGGCTCGAAGCCAGTTGCCCGATGCGGCGTCGCTTGACGGCAGCGCCCCTTGAATACACTGTGCCCCTGTTCAGAGTCGGTTGATGGTTGACGTTTCTGCGTCGGTTGATCCTTGACACTCGTGTTGTGTTTTAGGTGCCTGTGCTGGTGCGCAGGGCCCGTTTGTTTCGTACCTCGCCGCGGCTGGTTCGGGCGGCGGTTTTGACCAGATCGTCGCCGATCCAAAACCGCAACAGATCCCCATCAACGTGGACATCGCAACGAGCGCCGGCGTAGTGGCGGCCCACGCAGACCTGCTGCCAGGACACACAAACGATGCCGTTAGCGCATACCCGGCGGCTGACCCAGTCATCGCCGGTGCGTTGGGCGCCAGCGCGAGCAGGCGCCGCCGGGGACACCGCGGCGGCTGCCGGGGTGAACCGTTGTGCCGGGGTGGCCATGTCCAGCGACTGATGCGGGCTGGCGGTGTTGTAGTAGTCCACCCATTCATCGAGAGCCTGCTGAGCCGCCTTCAAACTGCTGAAAGCTGGTCTGTTGCTGAGGAATTCGGCACGCATACTGCGGTGGAAGCGCTCGATCTTGCCGGTCGTGGTCGGGGATCTAGGTTGAGTGGGGTAGTAGCGCCACTCTCCGCCATTTTGGTCGTAGAGGCTTCGTCCTCCTCGTGCCACCGCCGCCCTGCACCAGGCGCTGGCCACCGAAGACGGCGAGACGGGTGTCGTGGGCCAGGCTCTGACTGGGAAAACATCCCTATTGATGGCCAACCTCCGGTCCGCGGCCCCTCCATCATCTCCGAACTGCCGCCGTGGCTACTCAATCCGAATGCGCCCGCGCCACCGGGCGTGATCAGACCACCACAGAACCCGTTGCTGGCACCGTTCCCCGGCGCCACCATGCCGGCGCCACCCCAGGCAACCCCCCGCCGCCGTCACCGGGCCTGATCCCTCACATCAGCCCGCCACACATCAACGTGCCACCGCCTAGTCCCGCCGAAACCGAGGTCGCCGGCGGCGGACTACTCCTGTTGCTCCTCCTGGGCGCGGTGGCCATCGCATGACCGGCGATGCCGCCATGCCGACGGCGTTTGACCCCACCGCCGTGTCGTCGCTGGCACAAGAAATTGCCCAACACATCGGACCCCTGCAACGCGTGACCACAGCACACCTGCACCTCTGGCTGCCAGCACTCACCATCCCCTCCGCATGGACCATCGCCGACGCTGACGGCGCCGCCGTGACCCGTCTGCTGCTTCGCCGTCTCAACAGCAGCAACCACTGGGATAGCTGCGAAGTCCTCAATCTGTACCGGGTACCGGGCGCGGTGCCAGCAGCACTTGTCCTATGCAACGCCGACCGCATCTTGCGCGACAGTCAAGCAACCGACATCAACGCACAGCCACTCGACATACCGCCGCAATACGGAATCATCGGCACCCGAGCCTCGGGCCACCTCACCACCGGTAACCGACAGGTGTTCGGTCCATTCAACAACTACATCGTCAACAGCGCCGCAGGCAGAGCACTCATTGAACAGGCCGTCGTCGTCGGCTCCGACGCCCAGCCTTCCTTAGCCGAGGAGTGCGCCGCACTGACTGAAAACCTGTATCGATCGCTTCTCGCCAGCATCGACCGCCCACACGATCCGGGACTGTGAGCCGCACTCCCCGATGAAGAACTCCCGCATCACCGGCCTTGTCTTCGCATCTCGATATCATGCAATGACGACAGCCCCCGGAGGTCCGTGATGTCCATGAACGTAATTCGGGTGAACTATCTGCCCCGATTCGATTACGGGCATGATGCGGTGCTGCTGACTCTGGATGCGCCTGGCCTCGACACTTTCCGCGCCGCACTCAACGACGCTATGCAACGAAAGTCGTCGCGCCTCGAGCACGACGGCGTAACGCACGATTTTGTCATCTGTGCCGGCGAAGCTGATATCAGCCTTGCCCCAACGCACGTAACATGGCGACTCGATCCTGCGAAAGCGGACGAGATCTCGCTTGACTTAGCGGTTTTGAGTGAGAAGGGTCGCGCGGGCCATAACTATGTCGATATGTCGACACCTGCGCCCACTCTCGTTGTCTCGCGCGACGAATACCTCGCAGTCACCTATCCATGGATCAACCCGCCGCCACCGAGCCAAGGCACCCACACCTAACCCGCCGTTCGACACATCGGATGCCGTTCAGGCAGAGTACGTTTCGGCTGCTGGCGCGCACCTATCACTCGGTCCAGCCGGTGCCGGAAGGGTCGAGCATCGAAAGTTAGCTGCGCGGGCGCTGCCACCTGTTGTGTACCCGATATCCGCCCATAGCGGTACGCTCAGAGGATTCGCTGGTAGGTCTCTTGCTGGCAGCCGAGTAACACGGGGGTGACATGGCTGAGTTGAATGTGAATCCAGGTGACTTGCTGCGCTTCGCTGACGCCTATTCTGACTTGGCGACTCGCGCGGCCCAGATTTCACCGCAAGCGGCTGCCGAGGTGCAGCGTATCGCTGCAACTCATGGCCCAATGGGATATCCCACTGCCGTCGGGATTGCTGCCGGCCTGGCAAGGGCCGACGGACCCCTGCAGGCGAAGGTCGCTGACTTCACCACTTACTCGCAACGGTTCACCGAACACACAGCTATCTACACAAAGACTGATAAAGATGGTGCCGCCGCTCTCGACAACACGTTTGTCCCGGTGGACTCGAAGGACCAAAGCGACAATCCGGACATACCGAAGCCTGCCATTGACCCAAGGAACCCGTTTGTCGGCGACCAGCGGTTTGGTCGTTGGGAGGATGTCGTCCCGCCTCCCTATGTGGGAGCTACCCCGCCACCGCCGTGGACTGGACACCGCAATTGGAAGAATCCCTCGCTCGAGGGCGGTCCCTCGGGCTTTTACTCTCCCGGTGGTAAAACGTGGGCCGACGACGGCTCCGCACCGGCTGCCCACTTGGAGAATCAGTACAAGTTCCGCATTTCTGGTGAGGACTGGACCAGCTACACGCGCACCGATCCCATCACCGGCCAGCAGCAACAGTGGGTGCAGTACACCTACGAAGGCGAGAAGTGGACTCGGGTCCCCGTCAATTTGAACGTCTGGGGCCCTAAGGCTCCGAACGAGATCACCGGCGAGCTCGGTGGAGTCAACACGGGGTCTCTTGCCGGCATCGGCCCGCCGGCATACCGGGGCCCATGGGAGCCAATGACCCTGCCGCAAATAGCGACGTTGTCGGCTGCGAATCCCAGCGTCCATTTCTACATGCCCGATGACTGCGGCTCTCAGTTCAGCTTCGTCAATGGCGTTGCCACAGGCGGAAACTCCGGTTTAGGGCCGATCATGCCGAGCATGATCGCTGGTCCTTAGGCGTGCCGCCGGGTGCGGTTGTCCGACTTGTCCCCGCTAATATCGGCGAGCGCGTCTGCCTCACATCAGATTTGCGTGTTGGTTTTGGTTGCGCCCGTCGGTCATCGATGACGGCGAGCGAGGCCAACACATCTTCTGCTGTGTGCGATGGTGCGGACTTCGCGGTGGTGCAGTGCGGATTCAGCGCACACCGCTCGTTTGTGCGCCTGCGATAGTACTGCAGTAGTGAGCGCGCTAAACGCCTTATCCGGCAGGCAGATCGGGCTGAATGTCCTCGAGCGATCAGCCCTTCAGCGATCGCGCTTCGGCGTTGACAGCCGTGGCCGCCGGGGCGGCCGTTTTGGCCGCCCTCGCCGCAGTTGTCGTTGGCGTCGCGGTCCCGCCGCCCGGGGCTTGTTTGAAAGCGGCGCCCACGGTGGTCGTCGACGGCCTGCTCGCCGAGGGATTGTTGGCGGGGATCGTTGGTGCGAGTGCGATTTAGCGCTCCCGTTGCCCCGGCGACACTTAATGATTTCATGAGGGTTAGATGGGCTAACATTCGTGGTGAATCCACGGGCGCGCCTTCGCTGAAACGTCCTCGCGAGGTGCTGTAGGCACACTTTGACCTCCAGTGTGGCCGCGCAGTTGAAAGGTGCTTCGGTGCAAGACGTTTTAGCGCGAGCAGGAATTCTGCAAGGCGTTGCTCCCGACGCCGTTGCAGCGTTGGTGGGCGAGTTTGAACAAGTATCTTTTCCACCCCGCCACACGGTGTTCACCGAAGGTGAGCCCGGTGCCGACCTATACACCATGCTGGGCGGCAAGGTAAAAATCCGCCGCAGGGCAACCGATGGTCGGGAAACCTTGATCGCGGTCCTGGGTCTCACCGACATGTTCGGCGAGCTCCGCCGCCCTGTTCGACCCGGCGCGAGAACATCCACCGTGACCACCTTGACGGAGGTGCAGGCGGCGTGGATGGACCGCCGTGCGCTTCGCGCCTGGATCGTCGCCTATCCCGATGTCGCCCAACAACTCCTGCGGGTGCTGGCCCGTCGACTACGCCGCACCAACGACACGCTCTGCAACCTGATCTTCACCGATGTTCCCGGTCGGGTAGCCAAACAGCTGCTCGACCTCGCTAGCCGATTCGGAACCAACACTGGGCAAACCCTGCGTGTTGACCTCAATCTCACGCAGGAAGAACTCGCTCAACTCGTCGGCTCGTCCCGCGAAACGGTAAACAAAGTCCTGTCGGACTTCACCCAGCGCGGCTGGATCCGCCAACAACGCGGCAGGCTGAGCATCCTGGCCCCGCACCAACTCGCTCGCCATAGTCGGTGAAACAGCGTCGCTGGCTTAAGCTTTCGCGACAAGACGAGCCCCCGACCATTGCGGTCGAGAGGCACTGACTAGCCGCCCCTTGCCATGCGCTCGCGCTTCCATCGAGAGCTGGCCGCCCGCTGTGCCTTCAGCGATCTAGCCTAAGCGGCGCAGCGACCTCGGTGCTGATCTACCTGGAGCCGCCCTATTGGGCCCGTTCCGTCATTCCTCATCGGCCGCCGGGCGCATCCCACCTAGAATGCCCCTAAGACAGCAAGGAGACGTCGTGGCCGAGTTAGATGTCAATCCGGCTGATCTGTTGAGGATCGCCGGCACATACGGAGAGCTGGCCGCGCGCGTGGCGCAGATCTCGCCGCAGGGTGCAGCCGAGGTTCAGCGCATCGCCCAGACACACGGCCCCATGGGTTATCCCGTTGCCACGGGAATCGCTGCCGGCTGGGCGAAACAGGAGGGCGCCTTACAAGCCAAAGCCGACGACTTCAACTCCTACGCCCAACGATTCACGCAGCACCGCGCAACCTACACTGACCAAGATTCCCAAGCAGCGCAGCGAAACAAATCCATCGCCTGGCCCGCCGAGCCTGCTCCCCGAGCGCCGGCTCATGCTCAAATGCTGGGATTTCAGCAGGCTCCCCTGCCACAGGCACCAACCACCACCTCCCCGAAACCTGATCCTCCCCAATGCAAACCCGAAGACCAGGCAAAACTGATCAAAAGACTTGCGGAATGGTGCCTCGAAAGAGACCGGCTGACAAAAGAAGTTAGTGCCTGGGACCAGAAATACCCGCCCGGTCACGCGTTCAATATGAATGATCCCGCACAGGCCGCCGAATACGAACGCGGCGAACAGCTCAAAATAGATAGAACCAAACTGATACGGGACTACGGCGAACTACTCAAAGACGCCACAACGTGCGGCGCTGTACAGGATCCCCAAACAGGCGACATCCTGTGGCCAGACGGGACACGAACCACGTTAGCGCCGCCCAAGTGAGCGCGAGAATCCGGTTGTGTGGCCGGCCCAACGCCATAACCTCGCGAACGCCCACAATCCAATTGGCTGCCATCGGCTCGGACCTCGCTAACCTATCGCTACCCGAACAGCACTGGAAGTCGTCGTTAATACGCGGACTTCAAAGCAGGGAAGTTAGATGATCTGGTCACGAATTGCCTGCGTCGCTACAGTCGCTACAGTCGCTACCGTCACGACGGTAGCGTGTGGGCCAGATACCACCAGCAAGACTGCACCGAGATCCACTGGCGCGGACGTCGTGACGTCAAATCTCCCCCCTCAACTTCCGCCTCCGATCAATGATTCAACGCAGCTATCGGGACCGGTATCCAGCCTGCGCCCCGCAGCACCGATCATGGTCGGTGACAACCCCACCAAGGTATGCATGGCAGGCTTCTACGTTGACTACCCCGACACCAACCATCACGGCCACCAACTTCCCGCCTTCCTTACCGCCGCACAGTGCGCTCAAGGCAACGACCACGCGCCAGTCACCGTGATGAAAGCTCAAGCACCCGACCAAAAGCCGATACGCACCCAGATCGGCCAAATCACCTACCTCACCCCCGGCGATGGAAACCCCATGACCGCCGATGCGCCATGGACGATCCCCACTTCGCCGCTGGCCGTCTTCAGCCCCGGACAGCCCAGCTGGCCACTACCTGTAGAAGTCACCGTCAACAACAAGACCCCTACTGGTCAGGTGCTTCAGACAACGCAACCCGCTGAACAACGCCAGGCGCCTGCAACCTGGACCAACAGCTTCGGCGCCATCGCCACCGGGCACGTCCTCGACCCCGCGTCTACGCCGGAATTAAGCAATATTCCCGCCAACATCGAACGCGTTGTCGTCGCTGCCGACGATCCATCCCAGCCAATCTATCCCCAGGTGTTGGGATCTCCGGTCACCGCAGAAATGGACGGCACCATCTCCAACCTCGGCATCATTGTCGGCACTGATAAAGCCCGGCACTGGGTAGTAGTCGATCTCATTGGACCCTTCTTAACGGCACATAATGCGCGTCTAAACGTGACCAGCTAACACCAACCCGGGGCAACGCCGCACGCCAATTATCTCCGATCCCCCGCTCAATACAATTGTTAAACGCCTTCGCCACTTGCCTCTGTGGCAAGTCCCCGATACTGAGTCCAGCCCCGTCTTAGAGTGGGTTGGTTTGATCCGCTCCTAGTCGATGCTGCAGGCCACCGGGGTGGGGGTGGTGCAGCTGCCTGCGGCCGCGTACTCGGCCGGCGTCATGTAGGCCACGACTGAGTGCCGGTATCGGTACATGCACCACCACCCAACACCTGGGTGGTGCACGTGCATGGGAACGGAATGGTGGTAGTTCCGCGCCGGCCTCAGACACGACCGGATCCGACCGCCGGAACCCATCTGCCTTGAAGAAACGCTGCGCAGTGTTGATCCGCCGGCTGGTCCGCGGCCTCAGCGCCCGCATCGAGCATCGTCGCACCCGCTCGAGCGGCACGTGATCAACACTGGTCGCGTGGAGGACCGCAGCACAGCAGATGCAAGGGATACGGTGCACGGTGACAACCTGTTTCATAGCATGATGGCTGGGTCGAGTGTGGAAGACAGACGACCGAGAGAGTGATTGGCATCGCGTGCGGATGGCCGGCCCTGGTTAGCATTCCGCCGCCGGCAGGAATTACATCGACTCATTGACCCATGACGCGCGCTGGGCAGCGTAAATAACTTCTAGCAGCACATCACATCACCCGGGATTGATTTGCCTAAAACACCATTTTTTAGAGAAGAGTTGCCCGTCCAGCCAAAGGCTGCAAGTGATGTGCGCGCCTACTGGTACGTCTGGTCGACAGTACCCGTGCTGGGCGCGCGGAGGCGCCATACGCCAGCCGCTTTGTTGCATCGCAATGGTCTGTTGAACCGGCGTCGATCGATGCGATACCCGTAACGCGCCTGCACAACTCGGCTCAAGGGACCCACCCCTGTGACTGTCCAGTCGGGTCGATCGGGTTGTGGGTTTGTATGTGAGCACCGAGCGCGAGGTCGTATCCCCGTAGCATCGTGCGCAAACTTTTGAGCGACTCGACATGTTTGGTTTCTGCTTCAGCGACCGCACGCGCAACGGCAGCATGTGCCTCTGCTTCAGAGATGAGACTGTCCATCGCAGCTGCCGCGGCGGCCTTCACCGATAGGAGTGTGTCAGTGAGGTCCGCGGTACTGCGTCTGACGGCGGCACTACTTTGCTCGGTCGACGCTTGCGACACGGCGGAAATGCTGACCTGACCGTATTTGCGGCATAAGAACGCTTCGACATCACGGTGGTGTGATCGCCTGTTGGACTTCTTGCCCAGCTCGGGAAACGTTTGATACGGCAACATTTTGTTTCGCCACCAAGCTCGCACTGTGCTCGCAGACGCCCTGCCTCCCGACAGCGCGGCAATGTCATCGGCCGACAGCCATCTCCCTCCCCCGGTTGCGGGGTTGAAGTCAGTCGCCATACGTTGCAACGTAACGCATGAACGCTCGCAAACAGCGGCTTTTCGAGACTTAAACGCTCGTTACTGCAGCCCTGCAGGGCAAAGATCACCCACGCTCATCTATACCGATGTGTTAGAATTCGCATCAATACGTCGGTATATGTAACATAGCCGGAGGGTCGTCACTTGGTTGCAGCGCAGTCAGGATCTCGAGCCGAGTGCGCCGATGGCGCTCACCGACGAGCCAGGAGGCGCAGCGGTTCTGAGACGCGACAACGGACGCGTCAGTACAAGCTCAGCCTTCTGCCGCAAGAGGAAGAGATTTTGCGCCGACTGGCTGACGAGCAAGGCCTGCCCAACATTCAGCAATACATCTTGCGGAACTTCGTAAATTCCGAGGGTTTCTGAGTCATAGCCTCACCCAGCACTACTTCTCCTTGCGCGTGACCGCGGGTGCAGACGCTTCTCCGGGTCGAGGAGGTTCGGCGAAGCCAGGCCGCGCGACCTTTTGATGCTTGATGTGCCCATCTGTTCCCATGGACAGAGCTCTGGGGCCTGCGCGGTCAGTTCGGACTAGAGTCCGGCGACACGGCGGCGCCCGCGAATCATGATCTAACTGGGCTATGTGCTTGGCCTGCGGCTGCCCTGTCAGAACACGGCGGCCCAGTGTGGAGCTTCGGGCACCTCCGCATAAGGGTCCTGGACGCACCAACGCGCGTCCCCAGCGTTCACAAGCCACACGCGGCTGACCGGAGCTGGGCTAGTGAAAAGCCTAGCTAGGCAACCAATCCAAAAAATGCCACGGTGGACGGCATACCGCAGTGACAGAGCCCAACATCTCTAGCCCTAGCGGCGGCTCCCGACGGCACGTATCTGTGCATCGCTTGCAACTCCGGCTGCAGACGCCGTGCCGGGAGCCAAATGCGGATGGGCGTGCGGCCTTGGCTGCAATCACCTGAGCCGCAGACGTGTCCATTAGACGAGTACAGTTCCGCATCAGCGCGGGTACCCGCGCTATACTCCCATGCCAAAGCAGGTTTTAGGGGGTTTGATGGCTTCGCCGATTGAGCAGCTGATAGTCGAATCCCAGGAACAGTACCGCCGATATTACGAGCTGTACGGCGCCCGCCCGGTCACAGGCACAGGGTTCCTGGAGCTCGCCAGGGTTGCACGATCACTGAGTCAGAACGTACAAGACGCCCGTGAGGGAATTCGGGCCCTGCGCTTCTCCTCAGCGGTCATCGACACATATTCCGCCGCAACAGCCGCTGATCATCAGCCGCTTGAGGCAGCTGCTCGGGCAGGCCACGTTGCGGCGCACGCCGCCGATGGCAGCGCCGAAATCAACGTCACAGGAGCGGCAGATATCCTAGGGATCGCCCGCGAGGAAACCGCCCAAATCGCCGCAGTTCCCGATCCCGACTCCGCAGAAGGCCAGACCGCCATCGTGGCCATTATCTCGAAACATCAATCCAAAGCCGCCCAAACGCTCGCCGAATCAGCTGCCAAACAGCAAGCGCTAGGTCAACAGGCCGCCGGCGCCGGCGAGCCGACTGGAGCGAAGCCCCTCGACCAGAAAGTTCCAACCTCACCAGACGACACAATCATCAACGACAACGGTGGTAAGCCCCACATTTCGCTCGTCGACTCGCACACTGGCCCATCCCCGCAGCCGGTTACGCCAGGCACCCAACCCCAAATCGGCCCATTCCCAGTCCCCCCGCAGGTGGCTGCAGCCGCGCAGCCGCTGCACCCCGGCAACGATCCCCTTACCCGCCTGTTGTTGCCGTCTACGGCACCTGCCGCCCTGCCCGAAGACGCAGTCACCGCCGCGATGCGACAAATAGTCTCGGCGCCACACACCTTCACACCAGAACAGCTGAAACTGTTGCTCTCTTCGGCTCCTCAGATCACTCCTGGAGAGCCGCTGTTTGAGGCATTAACCCGGCTTTCTCAGGGACAGGTCCCCTCCGGACCGATCACCCTTTCGCTTTCTGACCTCAGAACCTTGGTGGACGCCGAGGTGAGTAGCAAGCTCAGCGAAGCTGAGAAATTTTCCTTGGACAAAATGCTGTTCAAGGCCGGTGAAGGGTGCCTTTTCGCCGGTGGCGGTGCAGCAATACCAGGTCTGCTCGGCGGCCCGTTCGAACCGCTCGCGGTGGCAGGGGCATGCGTACTTGGTGGCGTCACTGACGCTGGAAAATACGCCGTTGATCAGGCGGTGAAATAGACCATGCCTTCCCACACATGGAGCACCCCGGCCCGAACACTACGCGCGCTGGGGATAGGCCTCGTCGTAGTCGGCACATGGCTACTCGCTCATGCCATCGACAACCCCAACCACCCGCTCACAGCCATCGCGTGGACAGCGGCACTAGCTCTCACCGGAACGCTGATACTGATAACCGTCTATACCCACTACGGACGACCGCCTCGGCGTCGCACACCTGACACCCCAATTCCCGCCTGGGGCAGCGTCCTGGCCGCCATCGTGTTCGTCGCATTCTTCGCCCTCCAGATCTATCTTCTAACAAGTGATCCCGGCCACCGCGCAACATCGTCACTGCAAGCTGCGGCCTTTCTCGCCATGGCGGTGTACAGCATCCTCGATGCAAGCGCCAAACACCGCCGCCGTGCCACCACACAACCGGCACCGCCCAGGACTGCAGGGCAATCTCCACCACAGCACTGACACCGACCACAAAACGCTGGATCGAAACCGTTTCGGACCGAAGTCTTACGGGCGCTCTGTCGCGGCTTTATAAACCCACACGCCGCCGGTATTGGCACTGCGCCACTGGTGATTGACCGATTTCGTAGGTCGCAGAGCCGGTCAGCTGCCGAGGTGCCACCACCAACCCAGCCGCACCGAGAAGACGGTCGAAGCCTTGGATCGCAACACTTTCACACGTGGTAGGCACGACGCACATCCTTCACCGATCGCACCCACATGTCATGAGGATTGGTCGAACTCACGATTCTGCATCGGCGACCAACCGACGCACTTTCATCGCATATATGCAGTATTGACGCAGCAAAATTGAGAACGTGCAGTCAAATTGAGCACCTACATGGACATTCAGCAGCGCGCGAGGTCGCGAAAACTCGACATGTGCAGGGTGCTGGCCACTGTCAAAGTTCTTGGGGCAGGACCATTTCGTTGTTTGGCGACGATCAGGTCCGCTTCGCCACCTCGAGGGCTGTCACGATCGTAGGCGTCGGGTCGGTGAATGAGGATGACCATGTCGGCGTCCTGCTCCAATTGACCGGTTTCGCGAAGGTCTGATAGCTGCGGGATTTTGTCGGCGCGTTGTTCGGGCCCGCGGTTGAGCTGGCTGACGGCGACTACCGGGACATCGAGTTCTTTGGCCATCAGCTTGAGGCTGCGGGAAAATTCGGCCACTTCGGTCTGGCGGGATTCGACTCGCTTGCCTGAGGTCATCAGCTGCAGATAGTCCACCACGATCAGCTCGAGGTCGGTCTTCTGTTTGAGCCGGCGGGCCTTGGCGCGGATCTCCATCATGGTCAAATTCGGCGAATCGTCGATATACAATGGCGCATCGCCGATTTCACTCATGCGTCGCGCCATTTTGGTCCAGCCGTCGTCGCTGAGGCGCCCAGAGCGCATGTCGGCCAACTTGATCCGCGCTTCTGCTGACAACAGCCGCATCACGATCTCTGACTTGCTCATCTCCAGGCTGAAGATGATGCTGGCCCTGTTGTGGTGGATGGAGCAGGATCTCATGAAATCCAATGCCAGAGTTGACTTTCCCTGGCCGGGCCTGCCCGCCACGATGACCATCTGTCCACCGTGCAAGCCGGTGGTGAGTTCATCAAGTTCGGCGAACCCGGTGGGAACACCGCGAGTCAGTCCGCCACGGGACTGGATGGCGTCGATCTCGTCCATGGTGTCTTGGATGAGGTCGCCCAGCGGCGCGTAGTCCTGGGAGGCGCGGTCCTCGGTGACGTCATAGACCTCCGCCTGGGCTCGATCGACTACCTCGGCGATGTCGGCGCCGTCCGCGCCGGCGTAGCCGTACTGCACCACCCGGGTCCCGGCCTGCACCAGGCGGCGCAGCACGGCCTTTTCGGCGACGATCCCGCCGTAGTAGCCGGCGTTGGCGGCGGTGGGCACCGTGGAGATCAGCGTGTGCAGATACGGCGCACCACCAACCCGGGCCAGCACAGCGCGCCGGTCAAGTTCGGCGGCCACCGTCACCGCGTCGGCGGGTTCACCGCGGCCGTACAGGTCCAAGATCACGTCGTAGATGCTCTGGTGGGCTGGCCGGTAGAAGTCACCCGGCCGCAGCTTTT
>NZ_LZLL01000588.1:0-22459 GCF_001669335.1 Mycobacterium sp. 1245852.3
TGGCCCCGCGCT
Organism: Mycobacterium sp. 1245852.3; assembly: GCF_001669335.1. Lineage (NCBI taxonomy): Bacteria > Bacillati > Actinomycetota > Actinomycetes > Mycobacteriales > Mycobacteriaceae > Mycobacterium > Mycobacterium sp. 1245852.3. The sequence goes on from NZ_LZLL01000588.1 coordinate 13, forward strand.
GCATGTCGATCAGCCCGAGTGACTCACCGAGCTCCAGGTGGTCCTTCGGGTCGTCGGCCGCGCGCAAATTCGATTGTGAGGCTTGGGTTCCCACGCAGGGCGCCTACCGCGAGCTGACGTCCACCTCGAACTGCACCACGTTCCAGGCGCGCCGGCTGGCCACCCGCTATCGCGACGAGGCGGGCAAACCGCAGACCGCCGCCACGCTCAACGGCACGCTGGGCACCACGCGGTGGCTGGTGGCGATCCTGGAAAACCACCAACAGCCCGACGGCAGCGTGCGGGTGCCCGAGGCCCTGGTGCCGTTCGTCGGCACCGAGGTGCTCGAGCCGAATCGCCACTAATAACTAGCGCGCCCTGGCGGCCACCTGGCCCGGCGTATGCCCGAAGGCTCGCCGGTAGGTGTCGATGAACGCACTCGGTGTGGCCCAACCGCATTCGGCCGCCACCGACGTGACGTCGCGCCGCTCGGCGAGCAACACCAGGGCGTGCTGCAGCCGCACCTGGGTGCGCCACTGCGGGAACGTCATCGCCAGTTCGTCGCTGAACAGGCGGCTCAGCGTGCGCTGGCCGACCCCGAGCCGGTCACCGATCTGCCGCAGCGACAACGACTCCCGCAGGTTGTCGGCGATCAGCGCGCACGCTTGCCGCAGCCGGCCGTCGACCGGTGTGGGAATCCACAGCGCCTCCCCGATGCTGGTGGCCTGTAACTGGTCGTGCAGCACGGCCAGCATCCGGTGGTGCTCGTCGGTGTCGGTGCCATCGGTTTGCGAACACGCGATGATCAGTTCGCGCATCAAGGGATTGACCGCCAGCACGGCGGGGGCCGCGGGGCCGCGGCGGTAGCGGTCGGGGTCCAGCGCGACGCCGTGAAACTGCGTGGTGCCGTGGAACTTGTGTTCGTGCCAGCACCCCGCCGGTATCCAGATCGCGCGGTTCGCCGGCGTGATCCACATTCCGGTCGGGGTGGTCACCGAGACGGCACCCGAGGACGGGTAGACGATCTGGTGCAAAGGATGCCGGTGCCGCTCGATGTGGGATCCCGGCGGCAAGGTCTGCGACGAAGTCGCCAGCCCGTGATGGCTGAATTCCGACATATCACGGCAGGATATCGGAAGCCCGCACCCCGTGTGGGCGCCTAGCGTTCTCGGTATGGCGATGAATCTTTTGCACCGACGGCGCTGTAGCTCCGCGGGCTGGGAGCAGGCGGTGGCCGATCAGCTGTTGCCGTGGGCCCTGCGGGACGTCGAATTGGGCGCGCGGACTTTGGAAATCGGCCCCGGCTACGGGGCGACGCTGCGTGCGCTGATCGATCGGGCGGCCGCGCTCACCGCGGTCGAGGTCGACGGCGCGATGGCCGATCGTCTGCAGCGCCGCTACGGTGATCGCGCGCGCATCATCCACGGCGACGGCAGCGAAACCGGTTTGCCGACAGACCATTTCACCTCGGTGGTGTGCTTCACCATGCTGCACCACGTGCCTCGCGCCGAACTGCAGGACCGCCTGTTCGCCGAGGCGTTCCGGGTGCTGCAACCGGGCGGGGTCTTCGCCGGCAGCGACGGCGTCCCGTCCCTGGCATTTCGGCTGCTGCACGTCGCCGACACCTACAACCCGATTCCGCCGGCCGACCTGCCGGCGCGGCTTGCGTCGGCGGGATTCACCGACATCCACACCGAGGTCAAGGGCGGCCGGCAGAAATGGCGGGCCACCAAACCGGTCGGCTAAGCGGCTACCGTCGCACGGTCGCGTTCGTGGCGGCGCTGGCGCTCCATCGTGGCGAAGTAGAACGCGAACGCGAACGCGAAGCTGGTGAACAGGCTGGACACGAAGTACAGCCACGGGTGGCGCAGGCCCCTGCGGTAGCCGTCCACGATCGTAAAGATCGGCAGCAGAACGACATTGGCGATCGTGTAGTCCTGGCTGGCCGAGCTGGCGGCCGGGTTGGTGAACATCAGCCTGATGTATTCGAGCCAGCTGCCGTGTTCGCCCCACAGCGGATTGGTGGGTCCGTGCGCGTACTGCTGCACGTAGGTGATGTTGAAGTACCAGCCGAGGGCGACCGACGCGATGCCGACGACGTAGTATACGACTTCCATCGGTGAGAACAGCGGGCCGCTGGCCGGCCGGGCGAAGACCCCTCTGTTGGCCAGGACGATCCAGCTGATGACCGTCAGTCCGAGTACCGCGTGAGTGAGTAGCGAGACCATGGGCGCAGTCTCGCCCGGGTCCGGAAGTTTTGTCAATATTGTCAAAAAGTTTCTTGATACCTTACTGCCATGGTCCGGCCCGCTCAGACGGCGCGCAGCGAGCGCACGCGCGAAGCGCTGCGCCAGGCCGCCGTGGTGCGGTTCCTGGCCCAGGGCGTGGAGGACACGTCGGCCGAGCAGATCGCCGCGGACGCCGGGGTGTCGCTGCGGACGTTCTATCGCCACTTCAGCTCCAAGCACGACCTGCTGTTCGCGGACTACACCGGGCTGCACTGGTTTCGCGCGGCGCTGGAGGCCAGGCCGGTCGACGAGCCGGTCATCGACTCGGTGCAGGCGGCGGTCTTCGCCTTCCCCTATGACGTTGAGGCCGTGACGAAAATCGCCGCGCTGCGGGGCGGTGATCTGGACCAGGGCCGCATCGTCCGCCACATCCGCGACGTCCAGGCCGACCTGGCCGACGCCATCGAGGAGCAGCTGCGCCGGCGCAGTGGCGCGGCCGATCGAACGCCGGATGTGCGGCTGCGGGTCACCGTGACCGCGCGGTGCATCGCGGCCGCGGTGTTCGGCGCCATGGAGGCCTGGATGGTCGGCGACGACCGGTCGCTCGGCGAACTGGCCCGGATCACCCAGGTGGCGCTCGAGTCGCTGCGGGGCGGGATCTCCGGCACATGGATCACCGCAGTTTCGTCATAATTGACAAAACTTTGCGGTCGTGCGAGCCTCCCTTTCGGAGGGCAGGACATGACTGAATACGACGCGATAGTTATCGGTGCCGGGCACAACGGGCTCACCGCGGCAGTGCTGTTGGCCAAGGCCGGGCTGCGCACGGTGTGCCTGGATCCCAAGCTCTACGCGGGTGGCATGGCTTCCACCGTCGAGCTTTTCGACGGATACCAGTTCGAGATCGCCGGCTCGGTGCAGTTCCCGACGTCGCAGGTGGTGGTCGACGAGCTGGGCCTGGACACCCTGCCGACCATCGACCTGGACGTGATGTCGGTGGCGGTGCGCGGCGTCGGCGACGATCCGCTGATCCAGTACAGCGACCCCGTCAAGCTGTTCACCCATCTCAACGAGGTGCACGGCGCCGACGCCGTCAACGGGATGGCGGGGCTGATGGCGTGGAGCCAGGGCCCGACCCGCGCGCTCGGCCGGTTCGAAGCCGGCACATTACCCAAGAGCATCGATGAGATGTATGCCTGCGCCACAAACGAATTCGAGCGCTCGGCGATCGACGACATGCTGTTCGGCTCGGTCACCGACGTGTTGGACCGCTATCTGCCCGACCGGGAGAAGTTCGGTGCGATCCGCGGCTCGATGACCGTGCTGGCCGTCAATACGCTCTACCGGGGCCCGGCCACGCCGGGCAGCGCGGCCGCGCTCGCCTTCGGGCTCGGCGTACCCGACGGCGACACCATGCAGATGAAGAAGCTGCGCGGCGGCATCGGCGCGCTCACCTCGCACCTGTGCGACGTCCTGGAAAGTCATGGCGGTGAACTTCGGTTGCGCACCAAGGTGACCGAGATCCTCGTCGCCGACGGGCGGGTGACCGGCGTGCGCACCGAGGCGGGCGAGACGTTGCACGCCCCGATCGTCGTCTCGGGGATCGCGCCGGACGTCACGCTCAACGAGATGATCGAACAGGGCGCGCTGCCCGCCGATATCCGGGAACGCTATGCCCGCATCGACCACCGCGGCAGCTACCTGCAGATGCATTTCGCGCTCGAGGAGGCGCCCGTCTTCGCCGCGCCGTATGAGGCCCTCAACTCACCGGCCATGCAGGCCTCGATCGGCCTGTTCTGCACGCCGGAGGAAGTCCAGCAGCAATGGGAGGACGCGCGGCGCGGCATCGTCCCGGCCGATCCGACCGTCGTGCTGCAGATCCCGTCGCAGAACGACCCGGGCCTCGCACCCGACGGCAAGCACGCCGCGTCGGCGTTCGCGCTGTTCTTCCCGATCGAGGGCGACGTCGACTACGGGCAGGCCAAGGTCGAGATGGGCCAGCGGGTGATCGACAAGGTCACCCGGCTCGCCCCGAATTTCGAACGCAGCATCATCCGGCACACCACCTTCACGCCCAGGCACATGGGCGTCATGTTCGGCGCGCCCGGCGGGGATTATTGCCACGGCCTGTTGAACGCCAACCAGATCGGGCCCAACCGGCCCGGCCCGCGGGGCTTCCTCGGCCAGCCGATCCCGATCGAGGGCCTGTATCTGGGCAGCGCGGGCTGTCACGGGGGCCCCGGCATCACCTTCATCCCCGGTTACAACGCGGCGCGCCAGGCGCTCGCCGACCGCGGGGGCGCGGGGGCGTCCTAACCGCGCCGGCCGAGCAGGTCGTCCAGCAGGGCGGTGAATTCTTCGGGACGCGCCGGCGTGAACGCCGGGCTGGGCCGCGTGCCCGGCACGTCCAGCGTGATCAGCGTCGACTTGAGCGGGCGGCCGATGTCCAGCGGCAACCACCGGCGGAAGTCCGAGCTGCCCCAGATCCGGAACCGCTGGGTGAAAAGGCCCAGCTGCTCGGCCTTGTACCCGCGGATCGCGTCGAGCGCGATCACCTTCGCCGTGCCGGAAGGAAAGTGATAGCGGCGCAACGTGATCGCCGCACGATCCAGCTGGATCAGGCCGTCGTCGTAAGATGCGCTCACGCCCGCGAACTCCGCAGCTGGTGGCCCTTGGCGGTCAGGCAGCGACCGTCGTCCAGTCGCCACTGCCAGCCATGCAGGTTGCAGGTCAACGTGTTTCCCTCGACGACGCCGAATTTCGACAGGTCGGCCTTGAGGTGCGGGCAGCGACGCTGAATCTCCCAGCCGTCCAGCGTGACCGACGCCGAGTCGTCGTGCGTCTCGGCGAACCAGCCGTCGGCGTAAGCGATCCGTTCGTCGGTCAGGCACTTGAAGAAGGTGTACAGGTACTCGTTGTAGCCGCCGACACGCCAGGCCCGAAACCGGGTCGACAAGAAGATGGTGTTGACCCAGTCCGGCTCGCGATCGCGCAGCACGGTGCGAACCAGCTCCGGCGCTATCTCGAAGCCGTAGCGGACCTTCTCATCCGGAATGCGTTCCCGCACAGCGCGTTTCGGGAAGTCAAGGACCACGGTTTCCGGCCCCAGCACCAGTTCGACGGGATAACCGATTCCGTCGCAGATCTCGTCACTTTGCGACATGATCGGCTCGAACAGGGCGCGCAACGGTTCCAGCAGCGGCTCCCCGGTGGCCGGTGCCCAACTCGCCCGCTCGGCGGCGACGACGGGCGCCATCCGCTCGGCGTAGTCGGCGATGTAGTCGGCCTTGCCCGTGGTGAAGATGGCCTCGACCTGGTCGGCGGGCAGCGGGTGGGTCAGCGAATTGAGCTGCGAGCCGGTGAAATCGGCGGTCGACCCGGGAATCATCAGCAGGCCGCCGGCGTGGCCGTGTTTGCGCATCTGATCCAGGAACACCACCTGGTCGGGGAAGATGTTGGCCGGATCCGCATGGTCGTCGTTGAGGTGGCGCAGTTCCGGATCGAGGAAGCAGGGCGGCCCCGCGGACGGGACCACCCAGGTCGCCCCGACCTGGGTGAGGTATTGGCGGGCGCGGTCCATCTGGCGTTGCCGCTTCTGGATGCCGAACGACTCCTTGGCGCGGGCCGGCATGTCGTAGACCATCGGGTACCAGATGGCCCCGGAGTACTGCAGCAGGTGAACGTCGATGTGCCCGAATTCGGTGGCCAGCGCGTCCAGATCCACCGGCCGGGCGTCGTTCATGTTGAAAACCGTTGTCGCGCCGTCGGAAACCAACAGCGCTGAATCGCCGATCGGACCGTCGGCGGGCGCCCGCAGCGCGATGATCATGACGTCAAGCTCGCCCTTCGGGCCGGCGATCCGGTGCTTGACCGAATCGCTGGTCTCGAAGAATCGGTGAAACCCCAGCTTTTGCAATGCGTTTCGCAGGTCGGGCACCGGAAAGTCCGGCAGCAACACCACGGCGTCCTTGTTGACGTGCTCGGCCAGATTCTTCGCGTCGAAATGGTCCCTGTGCAGGTGCGACACATACAAGTAGTCGCAGGCACCCAACGCGTCCCAGTCCAGCGTGCTGTTGTCCGGGAACGGGAACCAGGACGCGAAGTAGGCCGGATTGACCCAGGGGTCGCACAGGATGCTGCCCGCTTGGGTCTGGATCAGAAATCCGGCGTGGCCGACGCTGGTGACCTGCACTGATACCTTCCTGGGGCCGGTAGAAGGCCTTCGAAAGGCTTCTGCGGCCTCGGCCGGGGATGACGGCTTTTCAGCCCCCGAGCTTAGCGCGAGCCGGCATCTTCGGCGTTCCACAACCGCCGGTAGTAGTCGATGCGCACTGGGTCGGGCTCGACACCGTATGCGGCGAAGAATTCCCCCTCCCATCCCCGACCGGGGTAGTTCCAGCCCAGCGACAGCGTTGCCACCGCGAGGTCGGCCCACCGATCGCCCACACCGAGGTCGCCGAGGTCAACATGTCCGCTGTAGCGGCCCTGGCCATCGATCAACGTGTTCGGCGCGCAGGCATCGCCGTGGCAGACCACCAGCCGGTCGACCGGCGGTGGCTCACCAAGCGGCGACCGGGCTGCCGGCGGTAATGCGGCCAGCCGCGCACTCACCGACCAGTCGAAGGGGCACGCCTGAGCCGGAAGCCGGTCATGCAATTCGCGCAGACCCGCACCGATTGCGCACACCGCGACGTCCGGTGCCGCCAGCCACCGTGGATGCACGGCCGGCAGGCCGGGCAGCCCGCGAGTGTGCAGCCACGAATGGTCCCCGGCCATCCCGTGGCCGAGCACTTCCGGCACCGTCCTCAGGTAGTGACGTGCCCACCGCAGACGCTGCGCCTCACCGGCCAGGTCGGTGGTGCCCGGCTCCGCCACCTTGATGAATTCAACCCCGCCGGTGGCGTGCCCAGCAGTCGCGTCAGCACCTACCCGAAAGGTCACTCCGCCGAGCTCATTGACCCAGACCGCCCGCACCGGCCGGCCGGCGGCGAACCGGTCGACGATCGCAGGCACAGGCGGTGGGGATGATGGGGCGGACAACGACGGCCTCCTTGCGGCGCTTTGGATTCTCGGCTCTGGGGACGGCGGGTGGCGGGGAGCATTAGGCTGAACTGCTGTGGAACCGGTTTACGGGACTGTCATTCAACTCGCCCGCCTGGTCTGGCGCGTCCAGGGCCTGAAGATCACGATCGCCGGCGTGGAGAACCTGCCGACCAGCGGCGGAGCGGTCATCGCGATCAACCACACCGGCTACCTGGACTTCACCTTCGCGGGGTTGCCGGCCTACAAGCAGGGTCTGGGCCGCAAGGTGCGGTTCATGGCCAAGCAGGAGGTGTTCGACCACAAGGTCACTGGGCCGATCATGCGCAGCCTGCGGCACATCTCGGTGAATCGCCAGGACGGCGCCGCCTCCTTCGAGGACGCCGTCCGCAACCTCAAGGACGGCGAGCTGGTCGGCGTCTATCCCGAGGCCACGATCAGCCGCAGCTTCGAGATCAAGGAATTCAAATCCGGCGCCGCGCGGATGGCGGTCGAGGCCGGGGTGCCGATCGTTCCGCACATCGTCTGGGGCGCCCAGCGGATCTGGACCAAGGACCACCCGAAAAAGCTCTGGCGGCCCAAGGTTCCGATCATCGTGCTGGTCGGCGAACCGATCGAGCCGACGCTGGCCGTCGAGGAGCTCAAGGGGCTGCTGCACTCGCGCATGCAGCATCTGCTGGAGCGCGCGCAGGAAATGTACGGGCCGCACCCCGCCGGCGAGTTCTGGGTGCCCCACCGGCTGGGCGGGGGCGCGCCATCGTTGGCGGAGGCGGCCCAGTTGGAGGCCGAGGAGGCGGCCGCCCGGGCGGCCCGGCGGGCCCGGTCCGCAGGGGCGCCGGAGTCGTGATCGATGGTGGAGCCGACCTTCCGCGCCTTGGAGCTGCTGGCTCATCTGGTGGTCAAGGCCACCGGCACCAAGATCACCTTCCGCGGTGAGGAGCAGATCCCCGAGCGGGGCGGCGCCGTGGTGGCGATCAACCACACCAGCTATGTCGACTTTCTGCCGGCCGCGCTGGCCGTCCACCGCCGGGGGCGTCGGCTGCGGTTCATGATCAAGGCCGAGATGCAGCAGGTCAAGCCGGTCAACTTCCTGATCAAGCACACCCGCACCATCCCGGTGGATCGCGGCGCCGGGGCGGGCGCCTACGCGGTGGCGGTGCAGCGGCTGCGCGAGGGTGAATTGGTGGGGGTGTATCCGGAGGCCACGATCAGCCGCAGCTTCGAGCTCAAGGAGTTCAAGACCGGCGCCGCGCGGATGGCCATCGAAGCCGACGTCCCAATCGTGCCGGTGATCGTCTGGGGGGCGCAGCGCATCTGGACCAAGGATCACCCGCGAAATGTGGGCCGCGCCAAAATACCCATTACTGTGCAGGTAGGCGCGCCATTGACGGCGCGCGAAGACATTGCGCAGACCGACGCCGCCCTGCGCGACTCGATGACCACCTTGCTGCACCGCGCGCAAGAGCACTATCCGGGCGAGCCCGGAGCGATTTGGCTGCCGCGCCGGCTGGGCGGCGCAGCGCCGACCCCGGCCGAGGCCGCTCGCATCGAGGCAACCGAGGCGGCGGCCCGCGCGGCTAAAAGGGCCGAGCGCCCGTCGCAGTAGGCGAAGGAGAGAACATGCCCGAGGGGTTCTACCGGCTGGCGGAATGGATCGTTCCGCCGATGGTCGCGATGCAGGGGACCAAGTTCACCTATCACGGCCTGGAGAACATTCCCGCGCGCGGCGGCGCCCTGCTGGCCCAGAACCACACCAGCTATCTGGACTGGCTTCCGACGTTGATGGCCGTGCGCGAGCGTCACCGGCGCGCCTACTTCATGATCAAGGCGGAGATGGCCGACGTGAAGGCGGTCAACTACGTCATCAATCACGCCCGGCTGATCCCGGTGGACCGCAGGTCCGGGCACGACGCCTTCGAGGTGGCCGTGCAGCGCATGCGCGAGGGCGAGCTGATCGGGATGCATCCCGAGGCCACCATCAGTCGCAGCTTCGAACTGCGCGAGTTCAAGACGGGGGCGGCGCGCATGGCGCTGGACGCCCACGTGCCGATCGTTCCGATCGTCGTGTGGGGCGCGCACCGGATCTGGCCCAAGGACCATCCCAAGAAGGTGTTCCGCAACAAGGTCCCGATCACGGTGGCGGCCGGGCAGCCGTTGCCGCCGCGCGGCACACCCGAGGAACTCAACCTGCTGTTGCGTTCGGCGATGAACGACCTGCTGTACCGGGTGCAGGAGGAATATCCGCACCCGAAGGACGAATTCTGGGTGCCGCGGCGGCTGGGCGGCAGCGCGCCCACCCAAGAGGATTCCCGGGCCCTGCGGTTGTCGGAGCTGCAGGAGCGAATGCGCAAGTACGGCACCGACGGCGTGACCCGGCCCGGGCAGAACCAGAGCGGGCTGCATTGAGCGGTCCGGCCAGCCGGCGAGGGGGACGGTCTCGATGACCCTGCCGGCGCTCATCGCCTGCGACGTCGACGGCACCCTGTTCGACGACGACGAGAAGATCTCCCCGCGCACCCGCGACGCCATCCGCGCCGCGGTGGGCGCCGGTGCGCAGTTCGTGGTGGCCACCGGCCGCCCGCCGCGCTGGATACGTCCGGTCGTCGACGCGCTGGGTTTCGCGCCGATCTCGGTGTGCGCCAACGGCGCCGTCATCTACGACGCCGCGACCGACCGGGTGGTGTCCACCCGCACGCTGAGCGTCGACACCCTGGCCGAGCTGGCGCAGCTGGCCACCCGCGTCATCCCGGGCGCCGGTTTGGCCGTCGAGCGGATCGGCGAAAGCGCGCACGACACGGCGACGCCGCAGTTCGTCAGCTCGCCGGGCTACGAGCATGCCTGGCTGAACCCGGACAACACCGAGGTGTCGATCCAGGATCTGCTCAGCGCCCCAGCGATCAAGCTGCTCATCCGCCGGTCCGGAGCCCGCAGCGCCGACATGGCGGCCGAATTGGCCAAGCACGTCGGCATCGCGGGCGACATCACCTACTCCACCAACAACGGACTGGTCGAGATCGTGCCGCTGGGCACCAGCAAGGCCACCGGCATCGACGAGATCGCGCGGCCGTTGCAGATCACCCCCGAGGAGGTGGTGGCGTTCGGCGATATGCCCAACGATCTGCCGATGCTGCGGTGGGCCGGACATGGCGTTGCGATGGGCAATGCCCATCCCGACGTGCAGGCCGCCGCCGACGAGGTGACCGCCCCGAACAACGACGACGGCGTGGGCCGCGTGCTGGAGCGCTGGTGGCTTTAGGGCTGCATCACGTGGGCGTCGGGTGCGACGGCAGCGAGAAGTGCTCGGCCGGAACCGTTGGGCCGCTCGGGGATTCGGTGGTCAGTGGAATGGTGATCCCGTCGACCACCTCGGAGACGTTTCCGGTCAGCCGCTCGTAGTTCAGCGTGCCATGCTGGAAATTCTGCGTAATCTGTAGCGGCTCTTGGATTTCCGCGCTGGTCGGCAATCCGAGCGGGCCGCGTTCATAGCTCTGCGAGCCCCAGGCGTCGTAGATGGCGCCGGTGACCGGCTGGGCGCCGGTCTCGGGCGACCAGTACATCGCGCCCCGGGCGAAGGTGACGAAGCGGGCGTCGCCCTCCGCGCTGTCTTCCGGTGAGGTCGGCGAGCCCAGTACGCTGCTCATCCCGCCGATCGCCTGCCAGTGGTCATAGATCGCACCGCCCTGCAGCGCCTTGAGCAACTCTTCGGGCGGATCGTTGACATGCGATGCGATATCACGCATTTCGTCCATCAACGCGTAGGCCGCGTTGCCCGGGCAATCGGTGTTCCCGACGTCGCGGTGGGTGAAGATCGTCGGCAGCGTCGCGATGGCGCCGGCCGGGAAGGTGGTGTAGTGGCTGCCGGCCGATTCCAGTTGCACCGTGCCCTTCGGGTCAACGTTGTCCAGGCCCAGTCGCCAGCCCAGCAACCGGCCCATGGTCCGCAGCTGGATCGGGGTGGGGGGCACGTCGTCGAAGTTGCCGATCATCGCCACACCCCAGGTGTTGCGGTTGAATCCGCCGGTGTGGAAGGCCTCGACAGCCTTGGTCATCCCGCCGGCGCTGCCCTCGAACACTTGGCCGTACTTGTCCACCAGCGCGTTGTACGCGATGTCGCACCAGCCCAGCGTCTTGCTGTGGTAGGTGTAAATCGCCTTAACGATGCCGGCCGATTCAAGCGGCGAATAGTCGTTGCTGCCGGCGGTGTGGTGGACCACCGCCGCGCGAATCCCGTTGTCGTACTGCGGGGAACCGCATCGCAACGATTCGTCGGCGCCCCATTGCGCGCGGCTGATGATGGGCGGGGCCTGGCCGGGCATCAAGACTCCGGCCGGTGGTGTCCAATGCGTGTCGGCCGGCGCCTGCGGTGGGGAGATGAGGACGGCCGAGATGTTCTGCCCCAAGGGCTGTTCGCGGGATGCCGGCTTATAGCCCAGATCGGGTTTCTCCGTCGGCGGCGCCGGGGGCGGTTGGGTCACCGCGGCGTCCAGCGGCCGGGTGACCGCGATCTGAACCGTCGTGGTGGTGCCGACGAACACCGGATCGGTGCCGCGGGGCCCCTCGAGGGACCCCGCCGTTGTCGCCCCGTCGGGTGCTGCGGTTTCGTACTCGGTCTGATACCAGGGGCCCCACGAGCCGTCGCGGTGCTTGGCCCGCACGCGCGTCGACGTGCCGGCCAGGTCGCCGGTGAGGGCAACCAGCGAGAAGGGGGTGCCCTGACTGATTTCGCGGACCGTGACGCCGGCCCCCAGCCCGACCAGCGGCTGTTCGGCCAGTTGGGTGCCGTGGGACGGCCCCGGGCTGGCGGCGCCGCGATCGCGTGTCGTGTCGGCCACCCACGAGACCAGGACGACGGTCGCCGCCATGGCGGTGAGCAGCATCGTCGGCGCACGACTGCGAGACACCAGCCGATGTTACGTGTGTTCCTAATGTTATCTGTGAGACGACACGAACTGAGCGGCGGCGAATGTCGACCAAAAATCGACGGCACCGCAGATATTTCTGCGGTGCCGTCTTGTGGAGGGTTTGTAAAGGACTAGACCGGGGGCAGCGCCGGTACCGCACCGGCGGCCGCCGGCAACGCGCCGGCCGCGCCCGCGGCGGCGGGAAGAGCGCCCGCGGCCGCACCCGGTAGGGCACCCGCGGCACCCGGGAGGGCACCCGCGGCACCCGGGAGGGCACCCGCGGCACCCGGCAGAGCGCCCGCGGCACCCGGCAGCGCACCCGCGCCACCGTGCATACCCTGCGTGATGGCCGGCATCACCAAGCCCTTGAGCAGGTCGATCGCCTGGCCGGCACCCAGCTGGTTGGCGGCTTGCATCACGTCGTTGACCAGACCGCCACTGGCACCGCCGGTGCCCGATCCGCCGCCCAGGCCGGTGCCGCCGCCGATCGGCGACGCGTTACCGAAGGTCGACGGGTCGCCCAGGATCGGGTAGGTACCACCGGCGCCCGGGTCCAACCCGGCCCCGGAGTCGATCGGCACCTCGCTCGGCGACACCGCCGGCCCGCCCAGGCCCGGCGAAACTCCGGCCGGGCTGGTCAGTCCGGGATTGGACAGCGCCGGGTTGAGCCCGGCACCCGGAGTCGCGACACCGCCACCGGGGGTGGTGGGCAACGCGCCGGGAGCGGTGAGTCCGGGCGTCAATGGCGCCGCACCGGGGCTTGTCAGTCCCGGGCTTGTCAAGCCGGGGCTGGCCAGACCGGGACTGGTCAAGCCGGGGCTGGCCAGGCCGGGACTGGTCGCGCCCGGATTGGTCAGGCCCGTCGTCCCCAGTCCGGGGGTCCCGAGGCCCGGAGTGCCCAGGCCGGGGCTGGCGAGACCCGGCGTGGCGGTCGCGCCCCCGTTCAACGCGGGTATCGGGGGCATGTTGATCCCGAATTGCGACAGCCCCTGCGACAGGGCGCCCATCAGCTCACCGGGCAGGTCGCTCATCACCGCGGCCTGCTTGAACTCGTGGTGCTCGGGCGCCTTGTTGCCGGCGGTCGACTCGTAGACAAGGAAGTATGCGCAAGGACTCGCCACTGCCAGGGCGGCAACCGCGCTCATGGCTGTTGAGAGCTTGCGTCGGCGTCGGTTCGGCACGGAAGTCTCCTCTATCTGACTATGTGTTGTGTCGGCGCGTCCCGCCGGTCCTAGCTGGTGGGAATCACACAAAGTCGATGGTACGAGTGGTGATCGTGTTACTAGAGTGGTGATATTGAATCGTGAGGCAATTGCGACCCCGACTGTGATCGCGGATCCGCGGCGCCACAACGGCGTCGTCACAAGCCGAGCCCGCCGCATGGCCTCGCCAAATGGGTTAGGGCCACGCGGTCGGATACCCTAAGCAACCGATGACCGCTCGTTTCGATCTTTTCGTCGTCGGCTCTGGATTCTTCGGACTGACCATTGCCGAGCGCGTGGCTACCCAGCTCGGGAAGCGCGTACTTGTCGTGGACCGCCGCCCGCACATCGGCGGCAACGCCTACTCAGAAGCCGAGCCGACCACCGGCATAGAGGTGCACAAGTACGGCGCCCACCTGTTCCACACCTCCAACAAGAGGGTGTGGGACTACGTGCGGCAGTTCACCGAGTTCACCGACTACCGCCACCGCGTCTTCGCGATGCACAACGGGCAGGCCTACCAGTTCCCGATGGGGCTCGGCCTGGTGTCGCAGTTCTTCGGCAAGTACTTCACCCCCGACGAGGCGCGCCGGCTCATCGCCGAGCAGGCCGCCGAGATCGACACGGCCGACGCGCAGAACCTCGAGGAGAAGGCGATCTCGCTGATCGGCCGCCCGCTCTACGAGGCCTTCGTCAAGGGTTACACCGCCAAGCAGTGGCAGACCGACCCCAAGGAGCTGCCGGCCGCCAACATCACCCGGCTGCCGGTGCGCTACACCTTCGACAACCGCTACTTTTCCGACACCTACGAGGGGCTGCCCGTCGACGGTTACACGGCCTGGCTGCGCAACATGGCCGCCGACGACCGCATCGAGGTCAGGCTGGACACGGACTGGTTCGACGTGCGCGACCAACTGCGCGCGGACAGCCCCGACGCGCCGGTCGTCTACACCGGGCCGCTGGACCGCTACTTCGACTACGCCGAGGGCCGGCTGGGCTGGCGCACGCTGGATTTCGAGCTGGAAGTGCTGCCCATCGGGGACTTCCAGGGCACACCGGTGATGAACTACAACGACCCCGACGTGCCCTACACCCGCATCCACGAGTTCCGTCACTTCCACACCGAGCGCGACTATCCGACCGACAAGACCGTGATCATGCGGGAGTACTCGCGCTTCGCCGAGGACGACGACGAGCCCTACTATCCGATCAACACCGAGTCCGACCGCGCCCTGTTGGCCGCCTACCGGGCCAGGGCGAAGGCCGAGACCGCGTCGTCCAAAGTGCTGTTCGGCGGCCGGCTGGGCACCTACCAATACCTGGATATGCACATGGCCATCGCCAGCGCCTTGAACATGTACGACAACGTTCTCGCGCCGCACCTGCGTGACGGCGCATCCCTGACGGAAGCCCAGAACAAAGAGGAAGGCGCGCGCTAATGTCCGCCGTGAGCCTGCTGTCCCGGATCATCCTGCCGCGTCCCGGCGAGCCGCTCGACGTGCGCAAGCTCTACCTGGAGGAGTCGACGACGAACGCCCGGCGCGCGCACGCGACCAGCCGTACGTCGTTGGAGATCGGCAAAGAGTCCGAGGTGTCGTTCGCCACCTACTTCAACGCGTTCCCGGCCAGCTACTGGCGGCGCTGGTCGATCTGTCAGTCCGTGGTGCTGCGGGTCGAGCTGACCGGAACCGGGCGCGTCGACGTCTACCGCACGAAGGCCACCGGGGTGCGAATCTCGGTGCAGGGCCGCCAATTCGTCGGCACCGACGAGCAGCCGGCCGTCGTCGAGATCGAGGTGCCGCTGCGGCCGTTCGAGGACGGCGGCTGGATCTGGTTCGACATCACCACCGACACCGCGGTCAACCTCATCAGCGGCGGCTGGTACGCGACCGAGCCCGCGCCGGGCACGGCCAACATCGCCGTCGGCATCCCCACCTTCAACCGCCCCGCCGACTGCGTCAACGCGCTGGCCGACCTTACCGCGGATCCCTTGGTAGACAAGGTGATCGGTGCGGTCATCGTCCCCGACCAGGGCACCCGCAAGGTGCGCGACCACCCGGACTTCGCCGCAGCGGCCGCGGGCCTGGGCAGCCGGCTGTCTATTCACGACCAGCCCAACCTCGGCGGTTCCGGCGGCTACAGCCGGGTGATGTACGAGGCGCTGAAAAACACCGACTGCCAACAGATCCTGTTCATGGACGACGACATCCGCATCGAGCCGGACACGATCCTGCGGGTGCTGGCGCTCAACCGGTTCGCCAAGACGCCCACGCTGATCGGCGGGCAGATGCTCAACCTGCAGGAGCCGTCACACCTGCACATCATGGGCGAGGTCGTCAACCAGGCGAACTTCATGTGGACCGCCGCGCCGCACGCCGAGTACGACCACGACTTCGCCAAGTTCCCGTTGAACGACAAGAACGATCGCAGCGCGCTGCTGCACCGGCGCATCGACGTCGACTTCAACGGCTGGTGGACGTGCATGATCCCGCGGCAGGTCGCCGAGGAGCTGGGCCAGCCGCTGCCGCTGTTCATCAAGTGGGACGACGCTGAATACGGTCTGCGCGCCGGCGAGCACGGCTACCCGACGGTCACGCTGCCCGGCGCCGCGATCTGGCACATGGCCTGGAGCGACAAGGACGACGCCATCGACTGGCAGGCCTACTTCCACCTGCGCAACCGGTTGGTGGTGGCGGCGCTGCACTGGGAGGGTGACATCACCGGCCTGGTCCGCAGCCACCTCAAGGCGACCTTGAAACACCTTGCCTGCCTTGAGTATTCGACGGTCGCCATTCAGAACAGGGCCATCGACGACTTCCTCGCCGGCCCGGAGCACATCTTCTCGATCCTGGAATCGGGTCTGCCGGAAGTGCATCGGCTGCGCAAGGAATACCCGGACGCCGTCGTGCTGCCGGCGGCCAGCGAATTGCCGGCGCCGTCGCACAAGACCAAGGCGATGAAGCCGCCGGTGAACCCGGTCTCGATCAGCTACCGGCTGGCCCGCGGCATCCTGCACAACATGACCAAGGCCGACACCGAATCCCACATCCGGCCTGAGTTCAACGTGCCCACCCAGGATGCGCGCTGGTTCCGGCTGTGCACGGTCGACGGCGTGACGGTCACTACGGCGGACGGCTGTGGCGTGGTCTACCGGCAGCGGGACCGGCGAAAGATGTTCTCGCTCTTGTTCGCATCGCTGCGTCGTCAGCGTCAGTTGCTCAGCCGCTTCGACGAGATGCGCCGGGTGTACCGCGACGCCCTGCCGGTGTTGTCCAGCAAGCAGAAGTGGGAGACGGCGTTGCTGCCAGCTGCAGAACATGCATGAGGCCGCCGCTGCACAGGCGCCCCGCGGCGAGGTGGCCGCGTTGGTCGCCGTCCAGGCGGCGCTGAGCGATCGTCCCGGGGCGCTCCCCACCGCCCGAGCGCTGTCCCACTTCGGCGAGCACAGTCTCGGCTGGGTGGTCGTCGCCGCGCTCGGCGCGCTGCTGTCACCGAAGCGGCGCCGCGACTGGCTGGTGGCCGGGGCCGGCGCGTTCGCCGCGCACGCCGCCGCCGTCGTCGTCAAGCGGATCGTGCGCCGCAAGCGGCCGCATGATCCCGCCATCGCGGTGAACGTCGGCACGCCCAGCCAGCTGAGTTTCCCGTCCGCACATGCCACTTCGACCACCGCCGCGGCCATCCTGATGGGCCGGACCACCGGCCTGCCGCTGCCCGCGGTCCTGGTGCCCCCGATGGCCTTGTCGCGGATGCTGCTGGGCGTGCACTACCCCAGCGACGTCGCCTTCGGCATCGCCCTGGGCGCCGTCGTTGCGGCGCTCGCGCGCCGTGCACGAGAGGTGTGGCTGGATGAGTGAGGACGTCGTGACCCGGCCGCCGGGCAACCTGATCACCGGGGTGATCAAGGCGATCCGGCCCCGCCAGTGGGTGAAGAACGTCTTGGTGCTGGCCGCACCGGTGGCCGGGCTGGGCAGCGGCATACGGTACGACTACGGGCAGATGCTCACCCAGGTGGGGCTGGCGTTCGTGGTGTTCAGCCTGGGGGCGTCGTCGGTGTATCTGGTCAACGACGTCCGCGACGTCGAGGCCGATCGCGAGCACCCCACCAAGAGATTCCGCCCGATCGCGGCGGGCGTGGTGCCCGAGTGGCTGGCCTACCTCCTGGCGGTGCTGCTGGGTGCGGCCTCGCTGGGCATCGCATGGCTGGTGACGCCGAACCTGGCGCTGGTGATGGCCATCTACCTCGCCATGCAGCTGGCGTACTGCTTCGGCCTCAAACACCAAGCGGTGCTTGACATTTGCATCGTGTCGTCGGCATACCTGCTGCGCGCCATCGCCGGCGGCGTGGCGACGGAAATCCCACTGTCCCAATGGTTCCTGCTGTCGGCCGCGTTCGCGTCGCTGTTCATGGTGGCCGGCAAGCGCTACGCCGAGCTGCAGGTCGCCGAGCGCACCGGCGCCAAGATCCGCAAGTCGCTGGAGAGCTACACCAGCACCTATCTGCGATTCGTCTGGACGATGTCGGCGACGGCGGTGGTGATCTGCTACGGCCTGTGGGCGTTCGAGCGCGACCACCACTCGGGGTCCTGGTACGCGGTGTCGCTGGTCCCGTTCACCATCGCGATCCTGCGCTACGCGGTCGACGTCGACGGCGGCCTGGCCGGTGAACCCGAAGACATCGCGCTGCGGGACCGGGTGCTGCAGCTGCTGTTCCTGGCGTGGATCGCGACAGTCGGAGCCGCCGTTGCCTTCGGTTAGCCCCGAACTGCAGGCTCTCAAAGCGCGCATGATGCGCAGCCGGCCGGTGCTCAGGCGGCCCGGCTGGCCCGTGTTTCCGTACACCACCATGGTGCGGGTCAGCCTGTGGATCAGCGTGGCGGTGGTCGCCGTGCTGTTCGGCTGGGGGAGCTGGCAGCGGCGGTGGATCGCCGATGACGGCCTCATCGTGTTGCGCACCGTGCGCAACCTGCTGGCCGGCAACGGCCCGGTGTTCAACCAGGGTGAGCGGGTAGAGGCCAACACCTCCACCGCCTGGACCTACCTGATGTACGTGGGGAGCTGGGTCGGCGGCCCGTTGCGCATGGAGTATGTGGCGCTCGCGCTGGCGCTGGTGCTTTCGGTGGCGGGCATAGCGCTGCTAATGCTGGGCGCCGCGCGGTTGTATGCGCCGAGCCTGCGCGGCCGCAAGGCGATCATGTTGCCCGCCGGTGCGCTCGTCTACATCGCGCTGCCGCCCGCGCGGGACTTCGCCACCTCCGGGCTGGAGAGCGGCCTGGCCCTGGCGTATCTCGGGTTGCTCTGGTGGATGATGGTCTGCTGGGCCCAGCCGGTGCGCAACCGCGCGGATAACAAGGTGTTCGCCGGCGCGCTGGCCTTCGTCGCCGGGTTCAGCGTGCTGGTGCGCCCGGAGCTGGCCCTCATGGGCGGCCTGGCGCTGATCATGATGCTGATCGCGGCTCGGACCTGGCGCCGCCGCGCATTGGTCGTGGTGGCCGGGGGCTTCGTCCCGGTCGCCTACGAGATCTTCCGGATGGGCTATTACGGCCTGCTCGTGCCCGGCACCGCGCTGGCCAAGGACGCGGCCGGGGACAAGTGGTCGCAGGGCATGATCTACCTGTTCAACTTCGACGCGCCCTACGCGGTGTGGATCCCCCTGGTCCTGCTGGTGCCGCTGGGGGCGCTGCTGTTCGCCGCGCGACGCCGGCCGTCGTTTCTGCGCCCCGCGCTGGCGCCCGACTACGGCCGCCTGGCCCGCGCCGTGCACAGCCCGCCGGCGGTGGTGGCGTGGGTGCTGGTCAGCGGTCTGCTGCAGGCCCTGTACTGGATCCGGCAAGGCGGCGACTTCATGCACGCGCGGGTGCTGCTGGCGCCGCTGTTCTGCCTGCTGGCTCCCGTCGCCGTCGTCCCGATCGCCATCCCCGACGGCCAGGACTATTCGCGGGAGACCGGTAACTGGGTCGCCGGCGCCGCGGGCGCGCTCTGGCTGGGACTGGCCGGATGGGCGTTGTGGGCGGCGAATTCGCCGGGCATGGGCGACGACGCCACCCACGTCACCTATTCCGGGATCGTCGACGAGCGCCGCTTCTATGCCCAGGCCACCGGTCACGCGCATCCGCTGACCGCCGCGGACTACCTGGGTTACCCACGGATGGCGGCCATCCTGACCGCCCTCAACAACACTCCCGACGGCGCGTTACTGCTGCCGTCGGGCAACTACATCCAATGGGACCTGGTGCCGCAGGCTCAGCCGGCGCCGGGTGATAAGTCACCGCAAAAACCGCAGCACGCCGTGTTTTTCACCAACCTCGGCATGGTGGGCATGAACGTCGGGCTCGACGTCCGGGTCATCGACCAGATCGGTTTGGCGAATCCGCTTGCGCAGCACACGGAACGGCTCAAGCACGGCCGCATCGGGCACGACAAGAACCTGTTTCCCGACTGGGTGATCGCCGACGGTCCCTGGGTGAAGGTGCCGCCGGGGATTCCGGGCTACCTGGATGCGCAGTGGGTCGCAGAGGCCGTCGCGGCGCTGCAGTGCCCCGACACGAAGGCGGTGCTCAGCTCGGTGCGCGCCCCGATGACCCCGCACCGATTCCTGTCCAATCTGGTGAATTCCTTCCGTTTCACCGGATATCGGATCGATCGGGTGCCGCGCTACGAACTGGCGCGATGCGGGCTGCCGATACCCCCGGAGGCACCGCCTCCACCGCGCGAGTAAGCGTCGCGCAGAAGAAATTTCGGTACATCCCGAACAAATCACATCCCGCCCGCCGCGAAAAAATGCTAGCAACATCACAATTGGCCTCTCACCAGCCCGCAATGACGATCAAGCACATGTTGAAAGCGCGCCCGTTAGACACATGTTTTAATTGAAAACCGCTGGGTACGAGGGTTGCTCGGCGGTCGGCGCCGCCGCCTCGATGCGACCGAACGCCACAAGGTGTGGTTGACTACACGAGCACTGCCGCGCCTGTGCGCTGGCAGGTTCGATCCAATCAAGCAAGAAGCGCCCGATCGGTGCAATGCGCCGAGAGGCCGCAAGAAGGATGAGGAAGCAAGGATGACGCTTGTCGACAGATTGCGCGGCGCCGTGGCGGGTATGCCGCGCCGGCTCGTCGTGGCGGCCGCTGGTGCGGCGCTGCTCTCGGGCCTGATTGGCGCCGTCGGAGGCTCGGCGACCGCCGGGGCCTTCTCGCGCCCGGGTCTGCCGGTGGAGTACCTGCAGGTTCCGTCCGCCGGGATGGGCCGCGACATCAAGATCCAGTTCCAAAGCGGTGGCCCGAACTCCCCGGCGTTGTACCTGCTCGACGGTATGCGTGCGCAGGACGACTTCAACGGCTGGGACATCAACACCCCGGCGTTCGAGTGGTACAACCAGTCGGGCATCTCGACGGTCATGCCCGTCGGTGGCCAGTCCAGCTTCTACTCCGACTGGTACAAGCCCGCCTGCGGTAAGGCCGGCTGCGTCACCTACAAGTGGGAGACCTTCCTGACCAGCGAGCTGCCGGCGTACCTGGAGAGCCAGAAGCAGGTCAAGTCCACCGGCAGCGCCGTGGTCGGCCTGTCGATGGCCGGTTCGTCCGCGCTGATCCTGGCCGCCTACCACCCGCAGCAGTTCATTTACGCCGGCTCGCTGTCGGCGCTGCTGGACCCGTCGCAGGGCATGGGCCCGTCGCTGATCGGCCTGGCCATGGGTGACGCCGGTGGCTACAAGGCCGCCGACATGTGGGGTCCGAAGGAAGACCCGGCGTGGGCGCGCAACGACCCGTCGCTGCAGGTCGGCAAGCTGGTCGCCAACAACACCCGCATCTGGGTGTACTGCGGTAACGGCAAGCCGTCCGACCTCGGTGGCGACAACCTGCCCGCCAAGTTCCTCGAGGGCTTCGTGCGGACGTCCAACCTGAAGTTCCAGGACGCCTACAACGGGGCCGGTGGCCACAACGCGGTGTGGAACTTCGACGCCAACGGCACCCACGACTGGCCCTACTGGGGCGCGCAGCTGCAGGCGATGAAGCCTGACCTGCAGTCGGTGCTGGGCGCCACCCCGGGTGCGGGTCCGGCCACAGCCGCCGCGACCAACGCCGGAAACGGCCAGGGCACCTAACCAACGCCAAGCAAGACGACCAGCGGCGGGAACCCTTCGGGGTTTCCGCCGCTGGCCGTTGGCGCCTGTGACGTGTTTCACTACCCCGCGGGCGGGGGAACTAAGCCGCTGGCTAATGTGCTTTCAGCGACTAGACGATGGAGGGTGGACATGACGGTCGGGCGGGGTATGTCAGCGCTGCTGCGGTTGTTCTGCGTAGCCGTACTCGCGGTCGGGTTGGCCTTCGCGCTGCAGCCCGCCGCAACCGTCGGCAAAGCCCGCGCGGCGGGCTACGAAAGCCTGATGGTTCCCTCGGCGGCGATGGGCCGCGACATCCCGGTGGCCTTCCTCGCCGGCGGACCGCATGCCGTCTACCTGCTGGACGCCTTCAATGCGGCCCCGGACGTGAGCAACTGGGTCACCGCCGGTAATGCGATGAACACCCTCGGCGGCAAGGGCATCTCTGTGGTAGCCCCGGCGGGCGGCGCCTGGAGCATGTACACCAACTGGGAGCAGGACGGCAGCAAGCAGTGGGACACCTTCCTGTCCAGCGAGCTGCCCGATTGGCTGGCCGCCAACAAGGGCCTCGCCCCCGGCGGCCACGCCGCCGTCGGCGCCTCGCAGGGCGGGTACGGCGCGATGGCGCTGGCCGCTTTCCACCCCGACCGCTTCGGCTTCGCCGGATCGCTGTCCGGGTTCCTCTACCCGTCGAGCACCAACTACAACGGCGCCATCCTGGCCGGCCTGCAGCAGTTCGGCGGCATCGACGGCAACGGCATGTGGGGCGCCCCGCAGCTGGGCCGCTGGAAGTGGCACGACCCCTACGTGCACGCCTCGTTGCTGGCGCAGAACAACACCCGGGTGTGGGTGTGGAGCCCGACCAACATGGGCGGCGACGACGCCGCCATGATCGGCCAGGCGGGCGCGGCGATGGGCAGTTCCCGGGAGTTCTATCAGCAGTACCGCAGCAACGGCGGACACAACGGCCACTTCGACTTCCCCGGCGGCGGCGGCAAC
>NZ_LZLL01000589.1:0-1744 GCF_001669335.1 Mycobacterium sp. 1245852.3
GTCGTTACCTGCGGGAACACCCCGTCAGGAGGTGCCCTCAGCGGCGCCTGCGGGTGAGTCCGCGGGCGGTGGCGGCGTTGGGCAGCGCGGCCTCGGTGGGTGGCAAGTTGTCGGTGCCGGTGGCCTGGTCGGGGGCGCCGGCGGCGCCGGCGCTGGGGCATGCGATTCCGGTCAGCAGCATCAGCGCGGCTCCCGAGGCCGCCGGCGGGCCGGGCAATCTGCTCGGTGGCATGCCGCTGGCCGGCGCCGGTGCCGGCGGGCACGGGGTGGCGGGTCCCAAGTACGGATTCCGGCCCACCGTCATGGCCCGGCCACCCTTCGCGGGATAGCTTCGGCCCCAGCAACTCTGGCGCAAAACCAGGACGCGCCCTGTCGCCAAGCACCGGCGGCAGGGCGCGTTTCCGCGTGCCCGGACGTCGCATCCGGGCACGCCCCAGCGAATCTCCAGCGGGCTTTATCTGCGGCCGGATTTTTATCCCGCGCTGGGCTTTTCGCGTAGGCGCGGCCCCGCCGCCACCGCCCGCGGACTCACCCGCAGGCGCCGCTGAGGGCACCTCCTGACGGGGTGTTCCCGCAGGTAACGACGGTGCCGGCGCGACGCGTCCCGGGGGCGCCCCGATGGCACCGCCACGGGGGAGCGCGCCGCCGGCGCCTGGCCGGCCGCAGCTGCGGCGGCATCGCGGGAGCGGCGCGGGGCGGCGCGGCCATTTAGCCTTCCGAGCAAGCAAATTCTGATGGTCATCGCCAAGAGATCACCTGCGAGGGGATACATGTCGTTCGAGCCCGGTGCTTCGTAACCATGGACTTCGGGGCATTTCCGCCGGAGATCAACTCCGGTCGCATGTACGCGGGTCCGGGGTCGGGTCCGCTCATGGCCGCGGCCGCCGCCTGGGATGGGCTGGGCGCCGAGTTAGGCAGTGCCGCGAGCGGGTACACGTCGGTGATTTCGGAACTGACCCAGGCGCCGTGGGTGGGGCCGGCCTCGGCGTCCATGTTGTCGGCGGTGACGCCGTACGTGAGCTGGTTGAGCGTCCTGGCCGGGCAGGCCGAGGAGACGGCGGGCCAGGCCCGGGCGGCGGCCGCCGCGTTTGAGGCAGCGTTCGCGATGACGGTGCCGCCGCCGGTGATCGCCGCCAACCGGGTGCTGTTGGCGACCCTGGTCGCGACGAACTTCTTCGGGCAGAACACCCCGGCGATCGCGGCCACCGAGGCGCAGTACATGGAGATGTGGGCCCAGGACGCCGCCGCGATGTACGGCTACGCCGCTTCGTCGTTGGCGGCCTCGCAGCTGACCCCGCTGACGTCGCCGCCCAACACCACCACGCCCGAGGCCGACTCCAACCAGGCCGCCGCGGTCGCCCAGGCCGTCGCCGAGCCGGCGGGCAACACCGCCCAGACGACCTCGCAGCTGGCGACGCCGCAAGCCTTGACGGCCACCACGCAGGCGGTGACGCAGGCCTCGACGACGACGGCGTCGCAGCCGGGACCGTTCACCTGGCTGCAGAATCTGATAGACGGCTTCCTGCAGTCCGGGCTGCCCACGCCGACCAACAACTACGCGGGCCTGAACACCGGCATGTACGGCACCTTGCTGAAGCAGACCACGGGCCTCGCCTATTTCTCGAACGGCATCACCAGCTTCTGGTCGTCGATCGCCCAGCAGCTGATCTCCGGTCCCGGTGGTAGCACGGCCGGTGCCGGTGGTGCCTGGTATCCCACGCCGCAGTTCGCGAGCCTGGGGCTG
>NZ_LZLL01000590.1:0-16203 GCF_001669335.1 Mycobacterium sp. 1245852.3
CTGCCCCACCGAATACCGCGATCTGGGGCAGTAGAGCTTTGAGGCGGCGTTCTTGCTCGTCGGTAAGGGGCCGCGCAGATTTGGCCAGCCGGCCGCCGTTGGTGAGTAGGTGTGCTGCCGGGATGGGCAGTGCGGTGTCTTCGTAGTCGAGCACGGCGGCGGTCAGTGACTCTCCGATGCGCCGCAAGATGCCGCGGAAACCGCTGCCCGACACGATCGGGACAAGTGTCACTTCACCGGTGGGGGTGATGATCTTTTCTCGGCGGAATAAGGCGAAATTGTCGGTGCCGATGGCGCTGTAGTCCTCGCGGTGCACGATCGAGGATCGGGCCAAGACGTCGATGTCGAAGTGAACGCTGATCAAGCTCACCCGCGGGCCGCTTTCCGTTGTTCGGCAACAGCTTCGGCGATGATGCGCACCCGCAGCAGCAGTGCCGGCAGACTGTCACGTAGCACTGCGATGACGGGTAGCGGCGGTTGGCGTAGCAGCATGGCTAGCTCGATGCGTCGATCCCGCTGCCGCGGCGCGCAGACCTCGAGCTGTATGGACACATCAGACCACCAGCGATCCAGGGTGTCGGCGCGGTAGGCGGCACGGCGAACTCGACCGGGCAGCAACTCGTCCCAGTAGGCTTTGCGGTATCGCGGGTCGGCGAGCCAGCTTCTCTCCCAGTCGATGCTGTAGTGCAGTAGCAGCAGCAGCCGTTCAGCGGTGTCGGCGGGACTGGGCCCGGCGGGTTCTTTCGTGTCGGCGTCCGGACTGGGGTCGTCGAAGGGTGGCAGTTCGGGCACCAGCGCACGCCACGCCTGGGTGGGGGTAGGAGCCGCCGTCATGGGTGAAGCGTAAAGGGCCAGGCTGTCACCAGGTGGTGATCGCTCGGCGCGCGCGGGGGCTAAGGCGTCGGCGCGGTGGTGAGGGCACGAGCTGCTGCCCACATTGGCGGGACGGTGCGCCACGTCTGCAGCGCCGTCCAGGCAGCCAGGAGGCGCCGCCACTGCGTGGCCGGCTGAGCAGCCAGTAACCGCGAGGGAGGCGCCGAGCGGCTCAGCTGGACCCAGGTCGCGCCCACGGTGGTACGCAACCAGATCAGTTCGGTCAGCCGGGTCGCCGCGACGGCATCCCAGGGCACGACGAGACCATCGGTGGCCAGATGTCCCCATTGGGCGGTCGGCAGGATGTGGCGGCGTCGAGCGGTCGGCAGGATCGCGGCTTGAGAGCTCGATAAGGCGCCACCAGCGAGCGCGTCAGCCAATGCGGCACCGGTGGAAAACTCCGTCACGGTCGTCGCAGTGACCAGTAAAGCCAGTTGTGTGGTGGGAGGGGCGCTGTAGGCCCAGGCGCACGGCACACAGAGCCGGCGCGATCCGAACGGCCAGGCGTCGAAACCGGTGAACTTCTCAGAAATGATGCGCGAGCTCAGCACGGTCGGCCCCTCCTCGCCGCAGCGGCCGCAGCGACCATCTACCGGCGAAGGTGCGTCCACGTCGGGCCGTCCAGCAGAAAGCCATGCTGCGGCGGCGGGATCAGAAAGCATGCTGGAAGCCACGATACGGGCGAAACGGTTGATATCCTGATTGACACGAAACGCACACAGGGGTCGGGTGAGGGTTTCACCTGAGGCGGCTCCGGAAGGCTGATACTTTCAGTCCCTCCGGGGCCGCCTCCCTCTTTTCGGTCTGGCGCGCGCAGCAATCCCGCTCGGTGTCCAGGTTGGCCCATACACTGCGGTTGATCGTCGAGCTAGGGAAGTTTGAGAACGCGTGGGTGCCAAGACCGCCAGACCGAACCGGGAACAACCCGTCGTCATGGATGTCGAAGGCGGCCCGATCTCCGCGCGCGACGTGAAGGCCGCCCGCGAGGTGGCCGAGGACGCGATGACAGAGCGCGCTTTTCAACGCCTGGCAAACCAGATCACCGACGAACTGCGCGACGCGGACACCTCACTGACCCGGGCAGCTCGCGACCGTGATCGCGCCACGCCTCGAGATAGGAGCCATATCGAGTCCGGGCGCCTGCGCGGCGAGCTACCGGCCCGCGAGGAGTTCCGGGAAAGGCTGAGCGGTCGCCAGCGCAAGATCCGCTCGGCGGTCAAGAACCAGGTGATGGCCGCGGCGCCGGCGTCACAGCACGCCGCGGTCGCGAGCATGCTGACCAGCGAAGACCCCACTGAGTGGCGGCGCATCAACGAGAAGCTGCACCACTCGGCGGGTGACGCCCAACAACTGTCGGACACCGATCGGGCGAAGGTGCAGCGCCTCGACAGGGCGATCCAGGCGTATGAACGCCTCAACGACCGCACCCACCGCGTCTACGTTGCGGTGAAGCTGCCCGATAACCGTGGCGACATCACCAAGCCCTCCGACCTGCCGGCTAACCTGCGGCCCGGTGCGAGCATCGCGTTCGACCAGTTCACCCTCACTCGACACAACTTGCATGAGACGCCGGGCCACGACAGCTCCCGGCATGTGGTGTTCGAGGTTGTGACGAGCCGTGGGATGTATTTGGGTCGCTCCGACAGCGTGGAAGACACCACCCACATCCTCCCGAGAGGAATGCAGTTCGACGTAGCATCCGCCGAACACGTCGCCTATGCAACCCGATCCGGAGGCTTCAACGAACGCGTCGTCTTGCAACTGAGGGAGCGGTGATGACCCCCACGGAATGGATCGTGCATCCCAACAGATCCGAGATTGGATCCGACGAGCCCGGCCGCAACGGTCATTACCGCTCGCTCACCCGGCCGCGGAAACCGGCCATCGAACCGTGTCTGGCCCGAGTGAGGTTGCCGCGCAGACTGTCCGATGTCGCCGACGCTGATGGCACCATCACCTTCGGCGGCAACGACTGGTGGTTCGTCGTCGGCGCGGCCCGCAGCTTTGCCCGCACCCACGTCGACTCAAACGTGCCGCCGCCGTTTGGATTCAAGCGCAACGGACAGTGGTGGTGGTGGGACGACACCACTAGCGAGGAATCGATCCTGGAGGGCCCAGAGGGCATCGACTACGTTCGCGAATACCTCGCTCGGCTGTTCCCCAGGTGCACCGTCACCGTCAGCGACGCACGATGACCACGACGCCGGCCGGACTAGACCTGCACACGCTGCGCGGCATCGCCGCCCGCCGGCGCGGCACCCAGGGCCACCAGCATCTGCTTGACCGCATCGCCGAACACCTCGACGAGCACGACGGATTCGTATCCTGGAGTGGCGGTAAGGATTCCACCGTCGTAGTCGATCTCGCTCGGCAGGTCGACCCGCACATCCCAGTGGTGTTCTTCGACAGCGGGCTGCAGTTCCCCGAGACGCTGCGCTATCTCGAGGACCTAGCGCAGGCATGGCAGCTGAACTACCACGTGATCACCGCTGACCCAGATTTGCTGACAGTGCTCATCGCCGGCGGCGGTTTCGACCATCACGCAGTCGATCGCCGGTTGCGCGGACAGCTTGCCGACATCATGATCACAGGGCCCGCCGCCGAGGCGCACCGCCGCTACGGCCGCGGATCGCTGTGGGGAGTGCGCGCTGAGGAGTCCCACGGCCGACGGATGCTATACCGGCGCGGTCTGGGCGCCGAAACACGGGCGCGACAGCACAGTTCGCGGTCAGATGTGCGCGCGCAAGTCGGCGGAGTGGTGCGACGAGCGGACGGCACCATTACCTATGGCCCGATCTGGGACTGGCAACGCTCGCGGGTCTTCGAGTACCTGGCCGGCCGCGGCATCGAGCCCAATCCGCTCTACCGCAGGCTTGCCGAACTGGGAGTCCCCGAACAACAGATCCGCGTCGACTCGATCATCGACGCCTCCAAACTGTCCAACGGACACATCGCTTGGCTGCAGAAAGGCTGGCCAGATCTGTATGACCGGCTCAGCCGCGCCCTGCCGCGGCTGGCTGAATGGACGTGAAATCCGCAGTCGGACAATGGTGCTGACCAAAAGGAGCACAGTGGAGATTGGGTTGATGAGCTTAGCGTTCCTGATTCCGCTAGGGGTCTATATCCTGATGCGGCCACGACGGTCCGACCGGCTCGCGCAAGTCAGGGCGGGAATTGCACTTTTCGCCACTGCGATTACCTGGGCAGGCTGTGTGTCCCAGTACCGGGAGGGCGGGACACCCGTCCTCATGGCCATCCTCGGCGCAGTTTTCGCCGGAATTGCTGTGCGGCTCTTGATCAAGAACCGCACACGAATCCCTTCTGACGGCCATGTCGTCGATCCGGGTGGTCGATAACCGTGCGCGGGCTTTAGTCAGAGGAGGACGTCAGCTCCAGTCGCTGTGGCCGGCGGCCTCGTGCCCGGTTCCTAACGCCGTACCCCCCAAGGCAGGCCGTTACACCATCCGAGCAATCGCGCGCCAACTCGACAACCCGCACCTGTACATCGGCGCCCAAACACCGAATCCCTGCCCGGATAGCCTCTCGCTGGCATCAGCCAGTGATCGATGAAGCGCCGGCCGGTGTGCGGGCGAAATCGCACAGGTGGCTTCCAGTGTCGCCGTAACGGCGATACGCTGAACAGGTCTGTATCGCCGAGATGCGGGCTGATTCATTGATTGCCGGCCTACGGGCCGTGCTCGGGACGAGACTGTTGCTAATTCTCGGTGAAGTTGGGCGTGATGACCGGTCAGTTGAGCGGCCATCGTGTCCCGCGCACCCCGGGGTTTGGCTTTTCGTTGTCATGCCGACTCGCGCGCACCATACAAGCATGCCGACCCCGGGAGCCGGCGCGGACACGAGACCCCCACATCGTAAACACCAGACCGAGGGATCGCCGCCATGACCGTGATCGGAGTCGACGTCCACAAAGCTACTCACACGATGGTCGGCGTCGACGTCGCCGGACGAAAGCTCGCCGAGGTAACCGTGAAAGCAACCAGTGAGGGACATCTCAAGGCGCTCGCATGGGCCCGCCACGAGTTCGGTCCCGACGTTGTGTGGGGCATCGAGGATTGCCGCTCCCTGTCGCTGCGACTCGAACGAGATCTGCTCGACGCCGGTCAACGCGTGGTACGGGTACCCCCGCGGCTGATGGCCCGGGCCCGCGCTTCGGGCCGCGCTTGGGGAAAGTCGGACCCCATCGACGCGTTGTCGGTCGCGCGGGCAGTATTACGGGAACCGGGGTTACCGGTCGCCAGCCATGACCCGGTCTCGCGTGAGCTCAAGCTGTTGGTGGATCGCCACGACGATCTGGTGTCGCACCGCAGTGCATTGAGCAATCGATTGTTGTGGCGGATCCATGAACTCGATCCGCGCCAGACCCCCAGACCGGGATCGCTGAGCAAAGATAAATATCAAGAGGCTGTACGCAGTTGGCTTGAGACACGAGATGGTTTGGTGGCCGAGCTTGCCCGCGACGAACTGGCCGAAGTCATCGCTATCACAGGCGAAATCCGAGCACTCGAACGGCGCATCGCCGCGCGGGCGCGCGAGTACGCCCCGTCCTTAATGACCCTGTACGGGTGCGGGGCACTAACCGCAGCCAAACTTGTCGGTGAGACCGCCGGCGTGTCTCGGTTCCGCAGCGAAGCCGCGTTCGCTCGCCACGCAGGAGTAGCGCCCGTACCGCATTCGTCAGGTCGGAAAACGGTGCAAATCAAGCCGGGCCCGTCGGGCAATCGGAAGATCAACGCCGCCCTGTATCGCATCGCCATGACGCAGATCCGCCGTGGAGGGCCCGGTGATGCCTACTACCGTGCGCGCCGCGAAAGCGGTGACACCCATGCCCAAGCGCTTCGCCGCGTCGAACGCCGCATCGTCCGGCGCGTCTACAGGCACCTTCAAAACGACCAAATGCAGTGTGTGGAACCGCTTCCCGAGCACCGGCCAGCGCAGCCGGCGTAGGTAGCCGCCGTCGCGGTCCAGTCCAGTTGGTGCACGATCGTTCCAGGCGTGCAGCCCGCCGGACGTGGTCCGAACTCCCCGGTGATCAGCAGGAGATGGACGGGCCACCTTTCATTGGGCAGTAGGGAAGACAGCTCACCGACGTGGTCGAGACGGCGAAGGTGAGCAGCAGCGCAAACAGGATTCGTTTCCCCGTCTTCATAAGCTCAGCAGTTTACGCCCGGCCGGGGATCCCCGGTGGCGGCTTCCGCCGATGTGACGTGCCTAAGGTTCTCACCTTTAAAGCCGGCGTTCTGCTCGAACACGGCATGAAACCCGCTGCGGCCATCACCCACATCCCAATTGATCTACGCGATGACTGGCCCGGCGCCCTCGTGGCGGCGAGCTTTGATCCCACCGCACCTATCGCCTGGCTCGCCGAAGGACTAGTGCCGTTTCTTCCCGCCGATGCCCAAGACTCGCTGCTCGCACATATTACCCAGTTATCCTGTCCTGCAAGATGATTCGCGGGGTGAATACCTCGCCTCCCGAGCGTGTCAACGGCCAATTGGAACTCCGCGCCGACGGACGCGAGTTCTCCGGATGCGCGGACAGGGTGGCTCCGGATTGACGGACACGACGGCGCGGATCGGTGGCGGGTTGGTGCGGAGTTCTGCTGCTGCAGCGTGACCATGCTTAGCTGAAAAGCGTGGAAGCACCTGCACGGGTCGGCGTGTTCCCCGACGCGCGCGCCAAAGAACGCTATTTCGCCGTATACGAGATGGCGATGGCGGCTGGCCCGGAACCCGTCGAAACCTGCTATATAGAAACCCGATTCGGTGTGACCAGGGTGTATCGACACGGGCCCGAAGGTGGGGCGCCGATCGTGTTGGTTCATGCGTTCTGGGCTACGGCGGCGATGTGGGCGCCCAACGTCGGCGCACTTTCGGCCCGCCACCCGGTGTACTGCCTCGATGTTCTCGGTCAACCCGGTGCCAGCGTGCAGACCACGCCGCTGCGTACACCGCAAGACTGCGCGGATTGGCTCGATGATCTCCTGGCCGCACGCGAGCTGGGCAACGTCCATCTGGTCGGCTGCTCATATGGTGGCTGGCTGGCCTTGAACCAGGCCATCCATGCGCCTGAGCGGCTCGCGACGATCACCCTCATCGAGCCGGCGAACGTATTCGCCCGGTCCAGTGTCAAGTTCAAGCCCACCGTGCTGGCCCTGCTGCCCGTGGCACCGCGGCAGCTGACGCGCCGCGCCATGGCCTGGGCGTTCGGCAACCCTGCGATCGGTGACCCGATGCATCCGATCGTCGAGCTGATTGTGGCCGGCGCTCATGACTTCCGCGCGCTGGGAACCAGCCCCGCACCGCGCTACCCGAACGACTCGGAACTGGCCGCCCTGCGCATCCCGACGCTTGTCCTTCTCGGCGGACGCAGCGTCTACCATGACGCCGCCGCTGCGGCGGCTCGCGCGCGTCGGCTTCTGCCGGCAGGGCAGGTCGAACTCTGGCCGACCGCGTCGCACGCTGTGGCAGCCGAGTACGCCGACGAGGTGAACAGTCGCATCCTCAGCTTCGCTCAGAACCTCGGCCGTTGAGGTCTGGGCATCGGCCGGTTCGTCAGGTAAGGGGTTGGACTCCTTTTCCGGCGAGCGCTTCAGCGAGCCGGTGCGAATCGCCTTTCGTGGCAACCAGGGTGCGCGTGATGCAAGAGCCGATCCACCGTCGCGGTGGCCAATGTTTTGGGCATGATCGAATCGAACCCGCTGGGGTGAAGGTTGGAAGTGACCGCGACACTGCGTCTTTCGTACGCGCTATCGACAACCCGGTAAAACGCTTCGGCGGCGTCCTGCCCGGCGGGCAACATGCCGATGTCTTAGTCAACAGGGTTCCTTGGAGGTGCTGGTCGGCCCGAAACGGCTAATGACACACCTCCCTCCCGCCTGCTGATCGCCTTTGAGGGCGCCGGGTTCGCTCGTGCGGCGTTGACCATGTGCGCGTTCTCGCGTGGTCCGTCTCGGCGTGCGGGAGGATGGGGGTGTGGTGAAGAAGAAAGGTCGCGATCTGCGGACCAAGCGGCACATCAAGGTTGATGATGCGGCCGCGGTGATCGCCGCGTTCCAGTGGTGGGCGAACCGACCGCCAGCACGCAACCCCGCCACGCAGTGGGCTCAAGACGTGGCCGGGATGATCTTCGAGAAGTGGTCCGACAGTCCTGTGGTGTTGCGCGTCGACGACGAGTTCGCTGGCGCGTTGATCAACGCGAAGACCGATGTGGAGCTCGTCCCGGACTGGTTGACACGGTTCCCGTTCGACGCCGTCGCTTACAGCCTTGCCACCCCGCTGTCACTGCACGACGGGCGCCGCATGTGTCACTACCTCGGAATGGTCGTGGCCGGCACGGTCAGTCAGTACCGGAACTTGACAGGTTCGGGACCGACGCCTGCGATGGGCAACATGAAGCTTCGAGGCGCCGACGGGCGTGGCGTATTAACGGGTTACGCGAAAATACCTGCAGCGCAGGGTGTCCGGTGCATGTGGGTGTATAAGGAGGAGGGCGACCCGACCCCGCAAGTCCAGAGCGTGACTTTCCCGCTCCGCGGCGACCTTGCAGCAGCGACGACGCTGGCCGATCTGGTCAGGGTGCAGATTCAAGGTGCGCACGAGGCTGGGAACTCCAATGGCGAGGAGTTGCCGGTCCTCATCCCGTTGTCGTTGTCGCTGTTGTTGTACTCCGCGGCGGGTGATCCCGAAATCGACTGGCCTCCCGCTGAGCAGATTTCTCGACCGCAGCAGATCCGCCGCGCCGAAATCGGCAATCTGGGATGGCGGACCGGCGCAGCGCTGCGACAGTACCGTCGGCAAGCGGGCGAGCGCACAGGAGATGTGGGCATTGCTGGATGGAGGCTCCCGCCTCATATCCGGATCGCCCATTGGCATCGAGTCCGCGTAGCCGAACGAGATGAGAGCGGCAACGTGACCGGAAACCGCCTTGGCGCCGAAGGCATCGATTGGCACTACGAACTGCGCTGGTACCCACCGACGCCGGTGAATGCCGACGGTGGCATCGCCCCTGCAGTTCGAGACTTGAACTAGGGCGATCTTGCTCGCCTATAAAAGACGCGAATTTGAGATAAACCGTAGATGACAGCACGTGAGACTACTCGCATCGCCGCAGCTCAGGGGAGCGCGATAGGACACGAAAAGCGAGAACCTACACTCCTCACCGGGCGCGATGAGCGAGTTTGTCCGGGGCGAGGACGCTAAGCATCCGGCCTTGTTGGCGGATCCAGCCACGCTGACTAAAATCTGAAAGCGCCTTATTGACCGTCTCGCGGGACGGACCGACGAGTTGAGCGAGTTCCTCCTGCGTGAGATCGAGGTCGACACTAAGCGTCTTCCCGCTGTTGGTTCCGAATCGGCTGGCCAGTTCGTGGGGACCATCTCACCCACTGCGGAGTGAACCATCTACCCCGTGACCAACGCAGAAAGGACCCGACTGGTGTCACCAACATCCGGCACGGCGCTAGTAGGCACGCTGGCCATTTCGACGCTGCTGCTTAGCGGCTGCCACCTCACCGTCGGCACGCCCACCACCACGTCATCGAGTACGACGACGTCGGCGGGCGCGCAAGGCGCAGTGCCCCTGAACGACCTCCAGCAGATCACCGCTCAGCAGGTCCGTGAAAAATCGGGCGGCGGCCCCGTCGTCATCACCTGCCCTCGGGATCTGCCGATCCAGTTGGGTGCCAGCGAGCAATGCATTCTCGTCCAGGACGGGAAACAATTCGAGATCACGATCAGGATCACCAAAGCGACTTCGCCCAACGATGCCAGCTGGGACTGGCAGGTCGGCAAGCAGCTCTCGCCGCCTAGTTAGACATCCGGGGCGTGAGGCAGCTTTAGAAATGGACACCGGCGAGTTTAGCGATGAGCAGCACCAGGCCGTAGATCGCAAAGAAGACCGGGGTCGCTAGGGCCATGATGAGCGATAACAACAGCGAAAAGGGAAGGCGCTCTTTGAGACCCAGTTGCCGGGCCGTCAGGCGGATCAAGTCTCGACCTTCTCGCGAGTTGAACTTGTAGTCGACCACCGGCTCGATGCGCCCACGGTCCGACAGGGCCCAGATTTGTTCCCGGGACAACGAAAAGATCCGTCCCCCTTGTGCCTGCATCGAGGCGCCGAGTGCGGGAACTCCGGCCCGCCACTGCATTTCGACCTGCCGATCGAAGATCGTGAAATGCGATCCGCGCTCTTTGACCCGCCAGCGAAAGGTCTTTCGCAATCCGGCCCGGTTGTACAGGCCCCACCATTGGGCGTTGGCGATGTCGAGTTGGACGTCGAAGCCCTTTTTGGTATCGACCACCGTGTACGGAGTGCCCTGCGCCGCGGCGGCGACGGCATCCCTGAACTCACTCACCGCGCCCGCATTTCTGGACGCCGAGCTATTGTGCGCCCGATGATCTCGCCGGCAGGCCTGCGTGGCGTCGACTCGCTAAAACATTCGCCTAGCCTATCCCGCACCTCCAATGTGACGGCCTGCTGGTGGCGCCTACACCGTCGACTGTGGTTGATGGTGCTGAAGGTGTGGCTCGTTGCCTGACTGATCATCGGCGTGGTCATCCTTTGGCGGTCGCCCCCTTTTAACTCGAGCAGCTGTTTGGTCAGATCTTGTCCTGGATCGATCCCGGGCCAGATCTCGGCGCCGATCTCTCTTGGTTGTTGCCGGCGTTCAATGACTTGCGATTAGCGGCCGCAGACAACAGGTCCGTCA
The DNA here is from genome assembly GCF_001669335.1 of Mycobacterium sp. 1245852.3. Classification (NCBI taxonomy): domain Bacteria; kingdom Bacillati; phylum Actinomycetota; class Actinomycetes; order Mycobacteriales; family Mycobacteriaceae; genus Mycobacterium; species Mycobacterium sp. 1245852.3. The sequence goes on from NZ_LZLL01000590.1 coordinate 10,601, forward strand.
CGAGCGGATGCGGTTCTTCGATAGTCGAGCGATTCTGCGGCACGAACAACGTCGCCATGTAGAAGGGATGGCTGGGCAGCTCGAAGACGCGGGCCTCGTCGTCATCGTCGGTCCCGGTGACGATTAATCCGCCTTCTTCGAGCTGCTGCCGGTAAGCCGCGTTGAGGCCGAAGTTGCAGTAGTACTGTTCGGTAATCCGGCTTGTTCCACAGCATCGGGCGGCCAAAGATCCCGGTCGCAGGTTGACCTGCATGGTTTGCCCGGCCAAAGAGCACGTCAGCGACGAGATGAATAGCAGCGAGCCGTACGGATCGTATTCGGCGTGCTGGGCATCCTGGAAACCCAGGACGTTTCGGGCGTATTCGAGAATGATGTGTTGGCATCCGCCGCATGTGCCTAGGGTCGGCACGTCGTTTTCGCGCCCAAAGCGCAGTGCGGCAATCGCCCCGAGCAGGCTCCGGTAGGGGCTACCTGGTGCGCACCACAATGCGTCTGCGGTCGCGACCGACGCAACACCGGATGCCAGTGGTTCCGTCGCCAGCCAACTTACCGAGACCTCCAGTCCAAGCGCATCCGCGGAATGGGCTATCGCCGCATTGGTGGCCAAGTGCGGGGCATACGAGTCATCGAAATCGCCAATGACGGCAACTCTTAGCGGATCTGTCACTATGGTGCACACCGTAGCGGGGCAAGAACCATCGGCCCACTGATTTCCAACCGGCCGGTGCCCAAGCAGGTGCTGTGTCTCGTTGTAGAAAACGAGACAGTAGATCGGCGACCAGTCCCGCGGTCCATCACCCCAGGCCGGGCGCGAGGCGCGAGTTGCTGAACCACCGACACCAGGCGCTTCAGGGTCTTGAGGTCAGCGCGTAGCGCCTCGTCGGCGCCGGGGTACTGAATCTTGACTGCGACCTCACGCCCGTCGGACCAGATCGCCTTGTGCACCTGGCCGATACTGGCCGCCGCGACGGGCTCGTCGTCGAACGAGACGAACCGGTCGCGCCACGTGGTGCCAAGCTGCGCGTCGAGCACGCGATGGAGCTTGGCCGCCGGCAGTGGGGGAGCGTTCGTCTGCAACTTGGTCAATACTTCGCGGTAGGGCTCGGTGTAGCGCTCGGGCACGGCAGCCTCGATTACGGGCAAGGCCTGGCCAACTTTCATGGCGCCGCCCTTGAGGTCGCCCAGCACCGTAAATAACAGCTGCGCAGCTTTTCCGCCAATTGGGCCTTGACTTCATCCCTGGAGGTGCCCGTCAGCCGCTTACTCAGCTCGAGCGCTGCGCGGCCCCACAACACCGACCGGCAGACTGGCCAGTTTTGCGTTGCGGGCAACCCGCCCGCGCCGGATGTCAGCCACGCGGCCAGCCATCACAAGGCCGGCCCGGAACTATTGATGCGGCCATCGCTCGTCCATCGGAATTCAGCTTTGGGGCAATGCCGTGGTGAGGGCATCACGAGCGTCCACGTCCACGATCACCGGCGTTCCGCCCTCGAGCCAAGCTTGGTGCAGCTCGATGATCTTGGTGTGGGTTGGTAATCCTGTGCGGTGGAAGTTCCGGTCAGTCGGTCTTGCCGGAAGTGCAGCGCTACTTCAGGGTTTGCACGAATGTTCTTCAGCCACAGGGCATGCTCGCCGGTAATGGAAACAAGGTATACCTTGTCGCACTCGCGGTAGGCGCGGACGAAACTTGCGCGCGGCTCGCCGGACTTGCGACCTGTCGTGATCAAGGCAGCGACATTCTTTGGCATCCACACCGCGAACCACAGTCGGTGTATCGCCCGCAGGGGGCGGGTGAAGCGCCGTTTCTCGCGTATCGACGTGACTGCTCCTGCGCGTGGGAAGCGCTCCAGTTTGTACAGGCCGTCGCGATAGCGGAGTGATTCCGGGACGGTCACAGGCGATTGCCGGTCCATTTGAAGCCCTTACACAAGTCGACCCTTGCGACAATAACACCGTTATCGATTTAGGGAGTAAAGATGCCGAGGCTGCTTTCGAGCGGCAGCGATGCCTATAGATTGTGATGCTGACTTCGCTTATCGTTTCTATATGTGGGAGGGCGCCGGACAAGACCGGCAATGCCTCGCGGCCCTGCCGGACCCGCAGATGATTTGTGGGCCTGGATACCTCGAATGGGCGATACGTGGATCGGCTGGCTCCCAGTCGTTGAAGTGGCACATTGGCGCCACGACGAAGGGCCACCTCTACATCGGCGCTGAACAACTATCCGGCACACTGGCGCTAGGGCTTCACCAGGGTCAATGGTTAGTGGACTTCCACGGCGACTTTGCTCGTCCACGTATCCCGCCAGAGAGACAGCTTTCTATCTGTGACTATTGGTTTGCGCCACCAGACATCGACGGATGGTTTTTGGCCGCAGTGATCATGGTCCAAGGAATCGTGGAACCGATCGATCAGACTGCGACTCAGTGCGGGACAGCAGCCCAAAGCTGGCCTGCACCCTACTGGCCGCAACACTTGTTTGCCCAAGTGCTCGTTGGCCACGCCGATCAACCGCCGCCGACGATGACAGACGCCCTTGGACTCATTGGACAGATAACTCTCGGATCAGGCAGAACCGTACGAGTTTCGGCCGGCATTCGTACCCGCGAGGGCAGTCTTGATCGCTTCATCAGCACACATCAGAGACACCACAGCTCAGTCTCGGGAGCCAAGTTCGCGTGGGGCCACACCGACGACATTCCGATCCTGATCGACCTCGCCGGTATCGGATAATCCGACCGGTGCGCTCGTCCGATGGCTTGCGGGCCGGCACCTACAGTCCACCGTGAGTATCCAGGCCGGCACCCCGCTCACCGCGCGGATCCATGCATTCGCCGGCGGGATCTAGCCCTACTGCTGTGGTGAGCCACTAAATCCCCTGCCCGCCAGTCTGATTCATATGGCCTGCCTGGCCGCTGCGCTCGACGTCGCTGGTGCGGCCATGAAGGCGCAGGGGAGTGTGTGGGGCCCGCGGATGGCGGGGTTGTCACGCCAGGTGGGTTTCCCGCACAGTGTGGGTTGGCGTACCAGAATCTTTTGGAGTGCTATGCCGGTTTCGAGGCGGGCCAATGGCGCCCCCAGGCAGTAGTGGGCGCCGTGGCCGAAGGTCAGTGGTGCTGGTCTGGGCGTTTCGGTGCGGAGTTGGTCGGGGTTGTTGAAGACCGTGGGGTCGCGGTTGGCGGCGGCGAGCACGACGAGGGCGGGTTCGCCGGAGCGGATGGTGACGTCGCCGAAGACGTGGTCCCGGGTGGCGGTGCGCGCGACGGTTTGGACGGGGCTGTCAAGGCGCAGCAGCTCGGTGATCAAGGAATCGTCGACGGTGGTGATGGTGTCGATGGTTCGGGTGCCGTCGGGTTGAGGGGTGAGGAGGCGAACCATTGTCGCGCCGAGCAGGTTTGCGGTGGTTTCGTGACCGGCGATCGCGATGATGATGGCGGTGGTGACGACGTCGTCGAGTTCGAGGTCGGTGTCGGCGGCGATGATGCTGAGCAGGTCATCGCCGGGGTGGCGGCGGCGGTCGGCGGCTAGCGGAAGGAATTCGGTGAGCAGTGCGGCAAGGGCTTCGGTGCCGGTGTCGGTGGCGACGGCATCAGTTGAGTCGGCGAGCATTCGGGTGATGGCGGCAGACTCCTCGCGCAGTAACCGGGCTGCTGCAATGTCAAGTCCCATCCAGGCTGCCGCGACGGCGATCGGTAGGGGTAGGGCGATGTCGGCCATGAAGTCGAACTCGACTTCGGCAGGTATGGAGTCGATCGTGTGTGCGGCGATCGCGGCGATGCCGTCGCGCAGACCCGCGATGAAGTTGCGGGTGAAGAAGTCTCGAACGGCGCCGCGCAGCCGCGAATGCTCGGCGCCCTCGGTGAATAGGATGTTGCGGCGCAGCATGTCTGGATCGGTTGCCCGGAGGGAGGCTGGGGTGTTGGGGTTGGCTAGCGGGTTGCTGGTCCAGCCGGGCCCGGCAAGGCTCTCTCGCGCCGGGTGATAGCCCAGAATCAGCCAGGCCGCGGCGGTGTCATTCCAGACCACATCGCCCTCGCGGCGACACGCCTCATAGAACGGGTAAGGGTCGACCGGATCCCACGGCAGCCGCACCGAGGCTTGGGTCTCAGGGGTGGTCATGGTGGTCCAATGCTCCGGGGAGGCCGCGCTCGCGCACCCATGCGTGGTGCAGCTTGCCCAGTTCGGTGATCGGTTCGGTGACGCCGTCCATGTCGTCATAGATTGCTCGAATCGGCAGCGTTGCGTGCAGACCGGACGCGACGCTGTTAAAGGCAAGAATGATCCGAGTGGTGAAAGCGTGCTCTGGGGGCAGACTCACTTTGGCGCCTGGATGGTTGCGGTCGCGGATATCGAAGAATCCGCTGAGGACCCGCGCGACGGCATCGGGGGTGAACGTCACTGGTTGCGGCATGGTCATTGGATAGTTGGTGTATGAGACCCAGTGCTGCAGTTCATCGGTAGTCAGTGTGGAGTCAGGAGTGATGAATCCCAATTGAATCATCAGGTCGCGGCTTTCGCTGATGCGTCCGTCGATTGCTGCGCGTAGACAGGCCACCCACAACCATCGCTGTTTCTCGGGAATGATTGTGGTGCAGCCGAAATCGAGAAAGCCGACTGTGCTGTCAGGATTGAAGCGATAGTTGCCCGGATGGGGATCGGCGTGCGAGAGGTTAGCGTGTCGGAAGTTGCCATTGGAGAATCGCGCGGTTGTTTCGGCCCAGGAGTTTCTCAGATTCTGGTCGGCCCGTTGTGCCGCTGAGTAATCCATCCCGTCGAGATAGGTCATCGTCAGCACCCGGTCACTGGATGCTTCCGGAATGACCTCGGGGATACGGATGAACGGATGACCGCGATAGAGCGCGCTGAACCTGGTGATGGCAGCGGCCTCGTGGCGATAGTCGACCTCCTCGGCAATCCGGGCGGATGCTTCACGCGCCAGGCTTTTGACGTCAACCTTCATTCCCGACGCCGCGACCAAGAACCTCAGAAACGTGGCGACGAGCTCGGTGTTGGCCAAGTCCTCGCGGATCGCTTCGGCCACACCCGGGTACTGGATTTTCACGACAACGTCGCGGCGATCCGACAGCACGGCCCGGTGTACTTGGCCGACTGACGCCGCGGCCATCGGCTCATCAGAGAATTCGGCGAAATGTTGTACAGCCGAACCTAGTTCTTTCTGCAGCACTTTGTGAACGAGAGTCGGGTGCATTGACGGCGCATCAGCCTGTAGCCGGGCCAGGGCCTTCTGATAGGGCCAGTAACCCCCTGTTCCCATCGCGCGGGCGTCGACCATCGACAGAATTTGGCCGGCTTTCATCAATACGCCCTTGGAGTGGCCGAGTAGTTCGGTGTAGCGCTCGGCGGTGCGTTCGTGAAACCGCTCGACCGCGCCGTCATCTCCGGTTTTCTCCCGTAGCCCCGCGATGAGCCGGCCAGGGGCATGGCGCGGCGGATCCGCCCGCGTGGAACAGGAGTGTCGTCGGGGGGCATGGTGTCCTTGCTGGTGGTGTCCGCCGCGTCACGACGGGCCGGCTCATCGTTGACAAGCGGCCTGAGATGAAGGGCGGAAGCTGGCGAAATGTTAGGGGTGGTCATGGTGGTCC